>DASZVM010000001.1:0-6945 GCA_035547295.1 Puia sp.
CCAGCTCCTGTGATGTAGGCTTACACCCCGTCAATCTGCGGTAGACATCCGTGATAGCCTGACTAATGTCGGGCTGCTGCGCCATCTGCTGTCCCATTGCCGCCGCGGCCTCGATATAGGTGGGGTCGTTCAGCGTGACAAGCGCCTGCAATGGCGTATTGGTCTTCTGTCTCCTTGTGACGCAATAGCTGCGCGAAGGGGCGTCAAAGGTGGCCAGTGTCGGGTTGGGGACAGACCGTTTGATGATCACGTACAGGCTTCGCCGATAGATGGCTGCACCCGAATCCCTGGCATAATGGGCATTGTTGATCTCCCACAACCCGTCCGGCTGATAGGGTTTGACGCTCTTGCCTCCTATCATCGGGTTGAGCAGACCCGCAGCCATCAGGGCATTGTCCCTGATCATCTCGGCAGACAGCCGGATGGCAGGCGCATGCGACAGCAGACGGTCTTCAGGGTCCCTTTCACGGGCATCGTTTCCTGCCCGTGAATCCTGGCGGTAAGTGGCAGACATAACGATCAGCTTATTCAGCTGTTTTGTATCCCAGCCCGAATTGCGATAAGTAAGCGCCAGCCAATCCAGCAGCTCCGGATGACTGGGCATTTCCCCCTGGTTGCCGAAGTCTTCCGAGGTCTTGACCAGACCCGTACCAAAGAAATTCTGCCAGAGCCGGTTGACGGCTACCCTGGCGGTAAGCGGATTGTCGGGCAATATAAGCCATTGCGCAAGTCCAAGACGGTTCCTGGGCAGGTCCCTGGGAAAAGCAAGGATGGCAGGCGGCGTATTGGGATAGACAGCCTCGCCGGGTGCATCGTAATTACCACGGATAAGGATGTGCGCTTGCTTGGGCTTTGCCATCTCCTGCATGACCATCAGCTCCTGTATGCCCTCTGTAGAGTCGGCCAGACAGGCGCGCAGCGCACGAAGCTCCTTCCGCTCTACAAGCATCGCGGTATCTGCTACAGACTGATAATATTGTTGCAGCTCATCCCGGGTAGGCGGTGCGGTTCCGCCGGACAACATTTTGATCTCATAGGACGTCAGGGTCCTGTCGTACACAAGCAGATCATCTACTTCACCACCCGTAAATCCCTTGCCCCGCCACCAGCCGCCGATCTGAAGTCCCGGTTGATGACCGGCCGTCAGCCAGAGGGCATTGGGCGCAAAAAGGATGTCCTTTGTCAACTGGTCCATCTCCGTCTCCAGCTCCATCTCGCGGCCATCCAGGTAGAGACGTAATCCCGCGGCACGGGCGGACCCATCATAGGTCATGGTCAGCCTCACCCATTTATTGCGGGGAAGGTCCTCTTTTGTCAGACGGGTAATGGCATTGGAAGGCGCCACATGCGCCATGCTCACCTCCAGGCGGTTGTTCTTAAGATATAAGTGATATCCCCTGAAATTAAAGAGCCTCTCCGCAGCGCTCTTGTGAAAGATGACCCCTTCCTTCAGGTCCTTTGGCGCCTTTACGCGGATGCTGATGCTAAAAGGATCGCTGGCACGGAATACACCCGTAAGACCAAGGTCCAGCCAGGTGTCGCCGTTAAGCAGCAGCGCTCTGCCCCCGCCGGGAAGCTTTTCAAAAACAGGCTTGTCGCCCGCCTGGCCCATCTCCCGCCGCATGGAACCCGTATCCTTTCTGTTCAGGGCATTCGTCAACGTGCTGTCATCAAAATCAAATCTTGCCCGCAGCCCCGCATAAGCCTCGATCCCTTTATTGCCCGGGGACGCAAGCCACCGGTCGAAAGCAGGCTCCGTATTCCGGGTCGTTTGTTTTAATTTCTCCTCCTGTCCCCGTATCAGCGATTGCATGAATCGCACCACCTTCTCCTGCTCCTTTGTAGGCAGCAGCATGGTGGGAGATGGCATGGCGTTGTCGAGAGATATCTGGCCGGCCTCCTTTACATTATTAAAAAAGCTGAACAGCTCATAGTAATTCTTTTGTGAGATAGGGTCGTACTTATGGTCGTGGCATTTGGCGCAGCCGACGGAAAGACCAAGAAAAGCATTGCCAAAAGTATTGGTCCTGTCTATCACATATTCTGTCTGGAATTCTTCTTCCACGATCCCCCCTTCCATGTTCTGGGGTTGGTTACGGTTAAAAGCTGTAGCGATCATCATATCCCGGGAAGGATGCGGCATCAGATCGCCCGCCAGCTGCCATTGGATAAATCGGTCATAGGGCATATTGGTATTAAAAGCCCTGATGACCCAGTCCCGGTAGGGTGACATATCCCGTATATTGTCCACTGTATACCCATGGCTGTCGGCAAAACGGGCCAGGTCCAGCCAGTCCACGGCCATCTTCTCCCCATAATGGGGAGAGCTCAGCAGACGGTCCACCTGCCGCTCATATGCCTGGGGTGACTTGTCTTGCAGGAATGCATCTACCTCCTTTGGCGTGGGAGGCAGCCCCGTAAGATCCAGCGAAAGTCTCCTTAATAATAACTCCCTGGGAGCTTCGCCCGCAGGCTGCAGCTTTTCTCTTTCCAGACGCGCCAGGATAAAATTGTCGATGGGATTATGAATAACCCGGCCTTTGTCGCGGATAAGAGGCAGCACGGGCATTTCCGGTTTGACAAACGCCCAATGCGGTTTATACTTAGCCCCTTCGTTGATCCATTTTACGATAACAGCCTTCTCTTTTGCCGTCAGACTCAAATGAGAGGCGGGTGTCGGCATTTTGTACTCCGCATCCTGGGAAAGGATACGGTGAAAGACCTCGCTGCCGGCAGGATCGCCCGGCCTGATGGCTACCTTACCGGGACTTTCGGGCAGGGGACCATAGGCATGATCGGACAGATCCAGCCGCAGACCCGCCTTTTGCTTATTCTTGTCAGGACCATGACAGGCAAAACATTTGTCGGAAAGGATAGGCTTGACATCGATGTTATAATCCAGCTTGTCGGACAGCTGCCGGTACGCCTCCGCTACATCTCCGGGAAGCTTCGGAGCCCCTGAAGACCCCGGTTTCTGCCTGCAGCTGCCCAGGCAGCCTATGACGGCAAAGGATACAGCGATGGGTAAAAAAAGACGTTCCCTGATCATTTTGTTTGAATGGCAAGCAATTAGATGCCCGATCCAAAGTTACTTACACCGCAGGGGTTCCCAATTGTCTTTCCTGTTGAATTAGTAAACTTTTTTAACATAAGCCGCTTACCGTATCTTAGCGCTCTACTATGAGATATATAACTTTCCTTCTGCTCTTTGTACTGCCGGCTCTTCCGGGTTTTGCCCAGCAATTCCTTATCGGGAAGGTCCGCAGGAAAGATGACCTGGAGATCCTGCGTTCAGTAAGCATATATAACCAGACGCAACGAAAGCACAATCTTTCGGACGAAGAAGGTAATTACAAGATCACGGCGCAAGCGGGCGATATCGTGATATTCTCCTCCGTGGGATACCGTACGGATACCATTCATGTGACTGCGGCCATCGTAGGAAAGGATCTCCCTGTCCTGCTGGATTTACGGGCCGTTTCGCTGCAACCTGTGACAGTAGGCAGCTTGAGCAACTATCAGCTGGATAGCCTTGAGCGCAGACAGATATACAGCTGGATCTACGAGCAGGAACGTCAGCCCGTGGTGGAACCCCAGCGTCAGGGCGATGGCGTAGGCGTCGAGCTGAATGTCATACCTCATGGCTCATCCGAGGTCCGTCAACGCCTGAAGCTGAAAAAGCGCATCCTTCGGGAAGAGGAGCAGCACTATGTGGATTTTCGTTTTTCCGCAGACTATGTAGCCCATCTCACGAACCTCCGGAGCGACTCGCTAAAACAGTTCATGGAGCGTTACCGTCCTACCTATGATTTTTGCAGAAAGGCTGCCAGCGTGGATATCCTGGTCTACATCAGCGATAGCTTCAAAAAATTCAAGAACGGAGAGCAATAAGATATGACGCATTTCGGATATTAAGATTCCTTCAATCCGACACAGGCAAAGGATACACAGGTCTCAGTCCCCTTGTTCTCTGCACTGGTGATAAGTATCTTTCCGTCATTATGCTCCACGAATTGCCTGACAAGATACAGCCCGATGCCCGTACCCTTTTCCTTGGCGGTACCGTAGGTGGACTGGGAAGGACCGGACTGGTCGAATATCGTTGCCAGCTTGAGTGCGGGGATGCCCACTCCATTGTCTCTTATATGCAAGGTAATGATGTCGTCCTGGATAGTATGGAAAAGACGGATGGTCCCGCCGGGATGGGTAAATTTGACGGCATTGCCGATGATGTTCTGAAAGATGATCTTCAGCTGCTCCCTGTCCCCACGGATGGTCACACCCGTTCTCACCTCGTTCTCCATGCTGATCTTCTTTTGCCCGGCCAGGTAAGTATAGACGGAAAGCACTTCTTCGATGATCGACGAGGGGTCCACCTCTTCTTTCCTGGGTATGATGCCGGGACCTGCCAGTTGGGTGGTAACCCACTGAAGGAGGTTGTTCAGCATGTTGTTGTTAAGGATCACCTGCTTGTAGAACAGGTCGTAGAGCTTGTTCTTCTCCTCTTCAGGTAATTGACGGGCCTTCATCAGCTCCAGCATCTGCTGCATGGCTGCCATAGGGCTGCGAAGGTCATGACTGATGACGGAGAACATCTGGTCCTTCAGCTGATTGGAGGTCGCCAGCTGTTGGATCAGCTTATGCTTTACAGTATAGTTGCGGTAGAAGATCAGGGCAAGCCCAATCAGCAGGGCTGCCAGCAGACAGGCGCCTGCCAGGAGCACAGTCCGTAGCTGGATGGTCTTCTGGTTCTGCCCCGAGAGGTCCTTCAACAATTGGTTTTCCTTTTCCCGCTGCTGCAGCTTGAGAAAATTCACCACCTGCTCGCGGCTGTCACGGTAAAGACTGTCATTGTACAGCTTGTCGATGACCATATACTCATGGGCCTTCTGGTACAGGTGCAGGGCTGCATAACTGTCGGCCAGAATTTTCGCTGCACGCTCGGCATCCCATTTGGCATGGATCCGTTGGGCAAAATCCAGGCTTTTCTGCCCGTCTGCAATGGCTGAATCATATTTGGCACGCGCATACGATACCTGTGCCAGACCGGCATACGCAAAAGCTTTTTCCCAGCTGTCATCTTTGGACCGGGGGTCAGCCAGCAATCGCTGGTAATAACGCACGGCTGTATCGAATTGCCGCATATGCAGCCATGTCTCACCCAGCCTGTTGAGCGCCATAAGGGATACATGATGCCCTTTATCCGCGATACTGGCCCTGTTGAAATAGCTCAGCGCTTTGGCATATTCCCCTGTCTGATCAAAACAGATGCCTGCATTGAACAGATAGGCGGCGATATGAGAGGAGTCTTTTCCGGCGCCTGCAAAGTCCACGGCCCGGCGAAACTCCTGCAATGCCAGGTCATACTGTTCATGTCCGAGATATATCAGTCCGATGCCATTATACGCAGAGGCAAGGCTTTGCCTGTCGTCTATCTTTTCAGCCAACGCCATGGCGCTGGTAGTATACTTCAGCGATTGTTCATAAGACCCTTTGATATAATAGGCTTTTCCCAAAAAAGCCAAAGCCTTCGTCAGCGCCCCTATGTCCTGTAACTGCCCCGCCCTCTCCTGCGCCCTGAGACTATATACGATTGAACTATCGGGATTGATGTAGAGCATACGGGCGCCGTCTGCATTCAGCTGCAGCAACATACTATCCGTAGTCCCATAATGGGAAGATTGCGCCGGCAGCAGGTAACCGGCAGCCAGCAACAGCAGCAATACGCTTAGGGACTTAAGCGCTTGGGTTCTGGATAGATGTTGCAATCAGGTCGGTTTTATTAGGATCTGGTAGAAAGCATTTATTCAACGCTCCTCACACGCGTCAAATTATAATTTTAAGTAAAATTATCTATTGGGGACTTAAAATAAATAAGTGTTTCTACCTAATAAACACGCGAGATATACCGTTATTCCGTTGTTACCTGTACCCAATGACACCCATACCCGATACCCTATCTCCCGACACCGGCCTGCATCAACAGACAGCCCATTACCTCCTTGGGGTAAAAAGAAGGTCGGACACCCTGGTGAATTTTTTCCTGACCGGTTTTTTCCTGGCAGGCCTTGTCTTTGCATACTGGTACGACACCTGGACCATCGCCATGGGAGTAGGCGGCTTGTGCCTGCTGGCCTATTATTCGGTGAAGTTCCTTTTGCCTGAAAGCGACATGTATCAATATGTGCTGAGCCTGGTCATGGCCATCTTTATGGCCCAGTACATCTATCAGATGCATGGGTTGTTCGAAATGCATTTCTTCGCATTCATCAGCAGCGCCATCCTCATCACTTATCAGAACTGGAAGCTGCAGATACCCCTCACGATCATTGTGGTCCTGCACCATGGCATCTTCAACTATCTGCAGTACACAGGCAACGATACTATTTTTTTCACCCGGCTGGAATACCTGGACCTCCCGACTTTCATCATACATATTTTCCTGGCAGTCGTCGTCTTTTTTATCTGTGGGCTATGGGCTTATCAATTAAAAAAATCCGGCAGCATCCAGGTCCGGCAGGCAGCGGAAATGGGCAGGATGCAAAAGGAGGCTATACTGCACGAAGAAAGAAAGAAGAATGAACAGATATTGGAGCAGGCCTATCTGAATGCGGAAAAGGCCCGGCAGGAAGCCGTAAAGGCCAGCCAGGCCAAAAGTATTTTCCTGGCCACCATGAGCCATGAGATCCGCACTCCCATGAATGGGGTCATCGGGATGTCCTCGCTGCTGGCGGAAACCCATCTCACCGATCAGCAGCGTACCTATGCGGAAACCATCGCCACCTGCGGAGAAACTTTATTGAACGTCATCAACGATATACTGGATTTTTCCAAGATCGAATCAGGAGGCATGGAGCTGGAAGATGAAGATTTCAATCTCTACGAAAGCATAGAACACATTCTGGACATGTTCAGCATTCGCGCGGCGCAGAAAGGACTTGAACT
>DASZVM010000002.1:0-7659 GCA_035547295.1 Puia sp.
GTCATTGATGGTATCCCTACCAAAAGAGGATTGAATGAGATCAACCAGGACGATATCGAATCCATCCAGGTGCTGAAGGATGCGTCCTCCGCTACCATGTACGGTTCACGCGCCGCCAACGGCGTCATCATCGTCACCACCAAAAAAGCGAAAAAAGGGATCAGCAGGATACAGGCGGATGCATCCACTTCTCTGCAGTACTATAATACAAAGCTAAAGACCCTGGATGCGGACGGCAGGGGCAGGGCTTACTGGCAGGCCGCGGTGAACGACCACAGCGATCCCAATAACAACCAGATCTATCAGTACGACTGGAACAATGATTATAATAATCCCGTATTGAACAAGATCAAATATCCCGATTTTATAGATGCGGCCAAGACGATGAAGCCGGCAAACACGTACTGGTTCGACCAGATCGCCCGGACCTCCGTCATACAGGAATACAATGTATCATTGAGCAATGGCGGTGAAAAGGGAAATACCCTCTTTTCCGTAAGCCTATATGACAACAAGGGCATCGTAAAAGAGACGCACAGCCAGAAGATCACGGCCAGGTTCAATTCGGATTTTTCATTTTTCTCCGGCAGGCTGAAAGTCGGCGAGAACATGTCCGCCACCTATATAAAAAATGCGCTGATCGCTGCCAATGATATCCTTTTTGCTTCGCTGGTCCAGCAGCCTGTGGTGCCTGTGCATACGGTGGACGGCGGCTGGGGTGGTCCTGCACCGGGGATGACCGACAGGCAGAACCCCGTGCGTCTTATCGAAGACAACAAGCAGAACTCCAGCTATTTCTTCCGGGGCTTCGCCAATGTGTACGCGGATCTTGCCATCATACCGGGCTTGCATTTCAAGACGAACTTCGGCGTAGATTATAACGGGACCTATCAACGGACGCTGCGTAAATCCTATACTTCGGGTTTTTTGTCGGACCCTTCCAACCAGGTGTATACCGGTCTGGGCTATGAAGGCAACTGGGTATGGCAGAATTATCTGAACTATACAGTGGACATCCACCGGCATCATATCGAAGCCCTGCTGGGTTCGGAACAGGTGAAATATACCACCCAATCATTTTCCGCCAGCAGGATGGGCTATGCGTTGGAGAACATCGATTATGCCTACCTGGATGCCGGCAGCGCCAACAAGGACAATGGAGGCAACGGGGCCGGCAATGCTTTGCTGTCGTGGTTTGGAAAAGTGAACTACGTCTACGACAATAAATATCTGGCATCCGTCACTTTACGGAGGGACGGGTCTTCCAAGTTCGGCAGCAGCTACCGCTATGGCACCTTCCCCTCAGCCAGCGTGGGATGGCGTATCAGCCAGGAGAATTTTATGAAGGACCAGACCGTGGTCTCCGACCTGAAGGTACGTTACGGGTACGGTAAATCCGGCAACCAGGAGATCGCCAACAACGCCACCTATTCGCTGTATTCGGCCATCTATGGCACCGACCCCACCTGGGGTTTCGATGCTGGTTCCGCATATGATATCACCGGCGCCGGCAGCGGCCAGCTTCCATCCGGCTTTACCGCGATCCAGCAGGGCAACGACTCGGTGCGTTGGGAGAGCACGAAGGAATCCAACTTCGGCGTCGACTTTGGTTTTTTGAACAACAAGATCACCGGTTCCGTGGATTACTTTATCAAGAATACTTCGGACATCCTTATCAGCCCCGGCTACCCGGCTGTCCTGGGCGAGGGCGGTAACCATTATTTCAACGGCGCCAGCATGCGGAACAAAGGCATCGAGGTGCTGTTGACCTATAATGGGCGTATGGCCCGGGACCTGTCCCTTACTGTGACGGGTAATATTTCTTCCTTCCGGAACAACGTAACCTATCTGCCTAAAGAGGTGCTTACGTCTTATCCCGGTAATGGTACGGATAAGACCATTCTTGGTCATCCCGTCAATTCCTTTTTTGGCTATGTCGCGGATGGCTTGTTCCGGAGCCAGAAGGACCTGGACGAGTCGGCCGACCAGGTGGGCAAGGGTCTGGGAAGGATCCGTTATAAGGACCTCGACCACAGCGGGACCATCGATGACAAAGACCGGGATTATATAGGCAGCAGCGATCCCAGGTTCATCTATGGATTGAATGTCGCTCTAACCTACAAGGATTTTGATCTGAGCTTTTTCCTCCAGGGTGTGCAGGGGACGACGGTCTATAATGACTTTAAGACGTACACCGATTTCTCCTCTCTTTGGGTGGGTACCAACTGGGGGACCAGGGTACTGAGCGCGTGGACGCCGCAAAACCCGAATTCATCCATACCCGCGCTGACGCTGGTGAACAGGAATAACGAGGGCCGCATGTCGACTTACTTTTTGGAGAAGGGATCTTATCTGAAGCTGCGCAATCTGCAGATAGGGTATAATCTAAAGCGTGCGCTTGGGGGAAGGCTGCAGGCTGCCAGGGTATATGTACAGGGCAGCAATCTCTTTACCATTAAGAGCAGATCGTTTACGGCAACGGATCCGGAGAATCCCAGCTACGGGTTCCCCATACCTGTCATCGGTACCATAGGTTTGAATGTAACATTATAAAAATATTTTTATGAAGCATGTAATATTTTTACTGGCTGCGTGCTGCATGTTTTCGCTGTCCTGTAAAAAGATATTGGACGAGACGCCGCAGGGAGTTATCTCCGATGAGGACCTGAATACGCCCGACAATGTAGATAAGATGGTGATAGCCGCCTATTCCGCCCTGGGCAATGACCACTATACCTCTCCTTATTCGGATATGTGGCCTTATGGCAGCCTCCGTGGCGGGGATGTGTACAAGGGTGGGGATGGTCCCGGCGATATCACCGAGTTCCATCTGAATGAAACTTTTTCGTTGAACAGGATCGATAATGGTCTCATCGACGAGCTGTGGTTTAGATTATATGTAGGTGTCGGTCGCGCCAATGACGCTTTGCGGCGGATCAATGCGATGAAGGACGCCGACTATCCCAACAAGACGCAAAGACAGGGGGAAGTGAGGTTCCTCCGGGGGCATTTTTATTTCCTGCTGAAGATCCTGTTCAAATATGTGCCTTACATCGATGAGGATCTGGCCAAGCTGAGTTATGACACCGTGTCGAACAGAACTTTATCGAATGACGACTTATGGGGAAAGGTCATTGCGGATTTTCAATTTGCCGCGGACCATCTGCCGGACAACTGGCCGGACAAAGGCAGGGTGAATAAGTATGCCGCAAAGGCCTATCTCGCCAAGGCATTGTTGTATGCCGCCTATAAACAGGACGAGACCAATAAGGTCACTTCTATCAGCACGGACATGCTGGAGCAGGTGAACAGCCTTTGTGACGAGGTGCTCGCGGCCCCCGGGTACGGGCTCAACAAGGACTATGCACAGAATTTTCTCACCAAATATGAGAATAGCCAGGAATCTCTCTTTGCCATACAGTATTCCATCAGCGATGGTACGCCCCATGGAAGGCTGGACTATGGGCATGCCCTCAACTATCCCATGGTACAGCAATATGGCTGCTGTGGTTTTAGCGTGCCCAGTCACGAACTGATCAATGCTTTCAAGACAGGGTCGGACGGGCTGCCTATGTTTACTACGTATAACAATACCGATGTAGCACAGTCAGGCGATTATCACACCGGGACCTTCGATCCCCGGTTGGATCACACCGTGGCCAGGCCTGGAGCGCCTTTTAAGTATGACACCGGTTTTGTCTTTGCCCGCAGCTGGGCCCGGGCGCCGGAAGTATATGATGCATTTGCCAGCATGAAAGAGGCAGTGCTGCCGGATGATCCGTCTTTTTTGAAGTTCCCGCCGTTCATGTCCAGCTCCAAGAACTGGGATATCATTCGCTATGACGATGTGATGTTGTTCAAGGCCGAGGCGTTGATCGAGCTGGGACGGCAGAACGAGGCCTTACCTTTGATAGACAGTATCAGGAGCCGCGCGGCGGCCAGTACAGGATTGCTTGTGAAGGCGGATGGGACGCCCACTTCACATTACGGGATGGATATTTATAAACCAGGGGTAAATTGCACGTGGACGCAGGATTTCGCCCGGCAGGCCCTGCGGTGGGAGCGGAGGCTGGAGTTTGCCACGGAAGGGTATCATTTCTTTGACCTTGTGCGCTGGGGTATTGCAGGAGATGCGATCAATGCTTATTTCGATGTGGAAAAGACCCGCTCCGCGCATTTGTCGGATGCGAAATTTACAAAGGGGAGGGATGAATATTTTCCTATTCCTTTGAACCAGATAAATTATAGTAAAGGATTGTATAAACAGAACAACGGATGGCAGTGATATGAAAATAAAAGCGGCGTTGCTGATATTGCTGGGGTTTCCCGGGACAATGGTTCTGGGGCAGGATAGTATTGACGTTGGGTCGTTGTTAAAGGAGATGACCAGCTTTGGGTCTATGGCGTCCTGGCCGTATCCGGCATTTGTCGAGCGTCAGACCAGCAGCTATGACAGGCGGTCTGTTGCCACCGGCCAGCCCGGCTGGTTTGCGAACGGAGATTTTAACCAGTTCATCCGGAAGGAGGAGAGAGGTGGACACACAGAATATGTGATGATGGATGCGGATGGGCCGGGGGCTGTCGTACGGTTTTGGCTGACGACTGTGATAAAGGCTGGAAAGCTGCGCTTTTATTTTGACAATGCCGCGGAGCCTGCTATCGAGATCCCTGCTTATGATCTGATGAAGGGAGGATTTGATCTGGGCCCTGGTTTGCTGAACCCTCATTCCAGCTATGAGCCTGAAGGGAAGGGAGGTAATACCTTGTATCTGCCGCTGCCTTACCGGAAGCATTGTAAGATCACGTATGAATTTACCGATAGCGCCAGTCTGAAGGCTGCGCACTACTATCAGATAAACTACAGGACGTATGGGGCGGGGGTTATCGTGAAAACATTCAGGTTGTCTGATCTCGCCGTGTATAGAACGCTTATCGATAGCACAGAGTTCGCGTTGTGGCATCCGCCTTTGTATCGGGAAGGCAAGGAGATCGACCGCCGACAGACCATTGCAGCCGGTGCCCGGATCTCCCTGACTCTGCCTGGCGGACCGGCCGCGGTCAGGGAGTTGGTATTGGAAGTGAAGGAGGCTGGGAAGGATTCTCATCCGGCGGATGTGGGGAAGATGTCCGATCGGGGCTTGCTTCGGAAAGTGATCCTGCAAATGGAATTTGACGGACAGCAGACGGTGTCGTGCCCTGCAGGAGATTTTTCGGGCAGCGGTTATGGTGGAAAGGTTATCAGCAGCTGGTATAGAGAGTTAAACGCGGACGGCAGGATCATCAGCAGATGGGTGATGCCTTATCGCAGGAATGCCGGGATCAGTATTGTCAATAGATCGGGAGTTCCGGTGGAGGTTGCTTTGTCGGCAAGGGTCGGTAAGTGGAAATGGGACAGCAGCTCCATGTATTTTCATACCACGTATAAGTATGAAGCGGGGGTCAGGGATGTAAAGTGGGACAGTCCCGGGGCCATCGAATGGAATTTTGTCAATATCCGGGGAAAGGGTGTTTATCTCGGGAACACGCTGGCCGTATATAATCATATGGATGCATGGTATGGCGAAGGAGATGCGAAAGTATGGGTGGATGGCGATAAATTCCCTTCCGAGTTTGGCACCGGTCTGGAAGATTATTACAATACCTCCTGGGCGCCGGTGGTATTATATCAAACGCCATTTGCCAATGCGCCCAGGGCAGACAACAAAAGTTCCGCCGGTCACAATACATTTACGAGGACGCGCAACCTGGATGGAGTGCCTTTTTGCAGAAATTTCAGGTATGACCTGGAAATGCTTAGCTGGAAAGGAGGTACAATCGACGCTGCCGCCACCGTGTATTGGTATGGGGCGCCGGGAGCTCGCGATCATTAAAGAAAAAAAATATTTATGATAAGACAAACATGGATGCTTATGCTCTGCGCGACCCTGATCCTGTCGGCAGACCAAACGCTTTTAGCACAGAAGGACGGAGGTTTTATGAAAGAGCTCTACCGTCCGCAAATACATTTTACGCCCCGCGCCCATTGGATGAATGACCCCAACGGGCTCGTCTATTACAACGGCGTGTATCATTTGTTCTTTCAATACTATCCCAATGGGTCCAACTGGGGACCCATGCACTGGGGGCATGCCACCAGCAGGGACCTTATGCATTGGAAGGAGGGACCGATAGCCCTGTACCCAGACAGCCTGGGATATATCTTTTCGGGCAGCGCCGTAGTGGATAAGGAGAATACTTCGGGTTTTGGCAAAGGGGGCAAAGTGCCGCTGGTCGCTATTTTTACACAACATGATACGGCCCGGCAGAATGCGCATCGTCATGATTTTGAGAACCAGAGCATCGCCTATAGCCTGGACGAGGGCAGGACCTGGACGAAGTATGCGGGGAATCCTGTGATCAAGAATCCCGGGATCAATGATTTCCGCGATCCCAAGGTCATGTGGTATGCGCCTGCGCGCAAATGGATCCTGACACTGGCGGCCCAGGACAGGATACACTTTTATTCTTCACCGGATCTGAAGACCTGGACAAAGGAAAGCGAATTTGGAGTTGGGGTGGGTTCTCACGGTGGTGTGTGGGAGTGTCCCGATCTTTTTGCGTTGCCTGTGCGGGGGGACGGGGCGTCGTCCGGTGGCGTCTCGTCCGGGGAGCATGACAGTGTCTGGGTGCTGTCCGTCAATATAGGGTGGGGCGGTCCCAATGGCGGCAACGGCGATCAATATTTCACCGGTAAGTTTGACGGGCATGCGTTTACGCCGGATGATACAGCGGTAAAATGGGTGGATCATGGAAGGGATGATTATGCGGGTGTTACCTGGAGCAATACGGGCAATCGAAGGATATTTCTTGGGTGGATGGTGAACGGAGCCTATGCCGGCTCCGTTCCGACGGAGGTCTGGCGGAGTGGCATGACCCTGCCCAGGGAGCTTAGCATCGACAAGGTGAATGGGAGATATTTCCTGGTGACAAAGCCGGTGAAAGAGCTGGGGCTATTGGAGGAAGGATGGAAGAATTTTAAGGGGAGCGTAAAAGTGCAGGCACCATTTGAAGTGCGGTTGACAACGGAGGCCGTGGGTTCTTTTAAGGTGGTGCTGTCCAATGATGCCGGAGAGCGTGCGGTGGTTGGTTTTGACAAAGGCGCAGGGCAGTGGTATGTTGACAGACGGGGGGCGGGTAAGGAGGATTTTCATAAGGATTTTGCAGGGCGTCATACGGCGGCAAGGATCAGTGAGGATAAGGTGCTCTCGCTAACGCTGGTGGTGGATGTGGCTTCGCTGGAATTATTTGCCGACGGAGGGCTTACCGTGATGTCGGAATTGGTGTTCCCGTCAAAACCTTATGATAAGATAGAGGTGGTGGGTGAGAATGGAGTGATGATGCGGGCCTTGCAGGTAACGAAGCTGAAGGGGATCTGGTAGGTTTGCGACTTAATTCCGGAGATCAATTTTACCAAATTATTGAAAATCAAATAACTATTTTAGATGAATCCATTTTTCTCCCGATTGGACAACCTGCTTCGCCAATGTGTATGATTTTTATTATCTTTACACATCAATTTTCAAACATGCGCACCAATATTGAATTAGACGATACCTTGGTCAATCAGGCCATAAAATTGAGTAAGCTTAAGACCAAGAGAGAGGTAGTACAGGAGGCATT
>DASZVM010000003.1:0-10908 GCA_035547295.1 Puia sp.
TAATCGAGTAATAATGGAGTTGGTTTGGCAGACACATGCCTGGGAAGATTATTTATATTGGCAAGGGAGTGATAAAAAGATCCTTCAAAAGATCAATGATCTTATCAAAGACTGTCTTAGAAATCCGTTTAAAGGCATAGGAAAGCCCGAGCCGCTGAAAGGAAAATATGCCGGGTTCTGGAGCAGACGGATTACCGATGAACATAGATTGGTCTATGCAATAAAAGACAAACAGCTTCATGTCTTGCAGTGCCGCTTTCACTATGAAAGATAGTTAATGATCACCCCAAGATCTTCGACACAAAATCCGAATGCAGGCTGATCTTTAAAAAAGCAGCCAGACCAAAAATGATGCCCAGCAGGCTAACACCACTGGCGAAGTACAGCAGCCACTTCCGTTGGGTAAGGGCGCTGATGCCGAACATGGCGATGGAGATGGTAAGCAGGGCTTCGGTCATATCGAACTGGTCATCAAACAGATTAAGATCATCATAGCTCTGCTGATACCCCTCTGCCTGGACCTTGATCTCATTTTTTTCCTTGTCATATTTAGCTATCTGCGCTTCATATTTTTTGATAAGGGTATCATTGCCCTTCTGGCCTTTTAATATCTCGAGGGTATTTTCCGCCAGGGCCTGTTTTGTGCTTTTGGCCTGGTAGTAAGACCATGCGTCGATGCTATGGGCCTGGGCCTGATCCATGGCCTGTACGATGTTGCCGTCCTTTACATTGCAAATGGCCATGAATGTCGCCGTGATGGCTACAAAGAGAGCAACCAGGGCATTGATCCTGCTCTTGCTTGCGTCCTCAAGGGGTTCCTGTATGGTCTCGGTGATGTCTGTCATATGGTTTTAGCGTTTTTCCAACCGGATCACCAGGCCTCCGCCGGGCGCCAGATGGAAGGAGAGGGTGTCACTTTTTTTGACGAATATATCTTTATTTAATGAATAGTCTGCTGCATAGCGGTCTGCGTTAACTCCGTCTTTACAAACCGTAGCCTTATAATCACCCGGACCAAGGAACCCCAGGTCCACCGTAAGATCACGTGCGGTCCAGTTGGTCATGCCCCCGATGAACCAGCTATCTCCCGACCGCCGTGCTGTGAGGATATATTCGGATACTTTTCCCGCGAGTATACGGGTGTCATCCCAGGTAGTGGGAATGCTGCCGAGTAGCTCCATAAACTCCGGCTCTCCCAAACCTTGCGAAGGATTGCCCGAAAAGATCTGCATGGGGTTGTCATATACGATGAACATGGCCAGCTGATGACAGCGGGTACCCTGGCTCATGACCATGCCTTCTATCGGCCGGAAACCTTTTTTGGTGGCGTTGTTCAGGATGCCCGGTTCGTAGTCCATTGGACCTGCCGGCATACGGGTGAAAGGCAGCGTAACGTCGTGATCAGGGGTGGCTTTATCGCTCCATATATTATATTCCGAGCCCAATACCCCTTCGCGGGAGACGGCATTGGGCCAGGTGCGGTTGAACCCTTTTGGGGGAAAGGCGCCGTGGAACATGATCATGATATGATGGTCTGCGCAGGCTTTGGCAATGCGATGATAGAAACCGACGGTCTTTTGATCATCCCTGTCGATGAAATCCGTCATGATATAGTCCACGCCCCACTTATTAAAACGATCCAGCGCGCTGTCCAGCTGCCTGGCCAGCGTATGGCTGAGGGTCCACATGCTGATCTTTATCCCTTTTTCCCGGGCATAGGCCGTCAGGGTATCCATATTAATGGAAGGGTTGATCTTAAACAGATCAGACACATCGCTCCACCCCGCGTCCATCATGATCCTGTCGAAGCCAAAACGTTTGGCGAAGTCGATGTAATATTTATAAGAGGCGGTGTTGACGCCGCTACGAAAAGGGACGTTGAAAAGATTGACGTCGATGGTCCATTCGTCCGTGCCTTTACCGGGCCTGATCCAGGAGGGATCGGCGACCCTGGAAGGGGATGCCAGTCTGTAGACGACATCGTTTGAGGGAAGGTCTTTGTCCTCATCCGCGATGAGCAGCACCCGCCAGGGGAGGGTGCGTGTACCCTTCGTCCTTGCGATATAGTCTGCCCGGCGGGTAACGATGGCCTCGGGATATTCACCGGGCAACAGGCGTTCCTCCAGTGGATAGGGGGCGAAAGCGCCTTGCAGGGTGGATGTGCCTGTGCCGGCTATGAACATGCCGGGATAGTCCTCTAGGTCCGATTCGGTGATGGCGATCTTCGGCCCCAAGCTGGCCGTCACGAGCACTGGAGAATACGCCAGCTCTCCGGTACTGATAGAATCCAATCGCCGCAACGGATATCGCTCTTCAAAGCTCGTGTGATAAATGTCCGCATCGGCTCTTTTCTGCACACCGGGGAACCAGGCCGAAGCCCGGCCCGGAAAGCAAAAACGTGCTACTTCATTTTTTATAGTGATAGGGTCCCTGAACAAAGTAGTGATACGGTACGCAAACGCATCGTCGTACAGACGGACTTCCAGCCGGTAAGGCTGCCGGAAGGCAAGGGTAAGGGCATTATATCTATCGGGTATGCGCCGTCTTTTCTCCGGAACGGGGGAGATGATGTTTTCGGACACCTGCCGGATGGTGTGCCGGCGAATGACATTGTTAAAAGAAAGTCCCTGACCATCCACAAGCAACAGGTCGATGGCAGAAGTATCCAGGATAAGCTTATCATGCTGGAACAGGCGATATTTTACAGGTCCATCCATCCAAACTTTCAGGGCCAGATCCCCGGAAGGCGACTGAAGCGTAAGCGTATCCGCAACAGGTCGAAAGAACAGAAGGAACAGCAGGCAGGTCATTGGCAAAAATTTTTAGATCAAAGCACCAGCTGGCTGTGGAGCCGCTGGAGGGCGCCGGCTGGATCGCCGCAAAAGCCGGGGTGTACTTTGGATGTCTGCAGTACTGTGCTGCGGGTGGCGGTAAGCCAGCGGAAGCGGGAGGCTATGTCCAATGCTGCGATAGGCCCTCCTTCCTGGTCCCCCTGGGCGATAAGACGGAATGCTTCCAGGTGCTGCCGGATCTCCCCGACATCTATACCGCCAAATAGAGCATAAAGCCTGTTCTCATCCACAGTAAACATAGTCTGCAGAAATTTTTGTTTCGGGCAATAGAGGATGATCCCGACGTTCAGGAACTCTTCGCGCTCCACCCGGGGTACTACACGAAGAACGGCATATTCAAACAAGTGATTCCCGTGCATGTTGTGCTGCTTTTAAGAATATATGGGATTGATCCAGCCTTAGCTGCAGAAATCGGGTATAGACGTACCGGATGTCATGGGGAGAAATGTCCAGGGACCATTTGGTCAGCCATTCGTCCGGGATAAGGTTGACGATATCGCTGATGTGCTGGTGGGTCAGCTGGCTGCGAAATGCGGTATCGACCTCTTGCATCCGGCTGGCGAAAGGCAGCAGGACGTGGTCTTTCACCTGTGGGAAAGGGCGGACGGCCTGTTGCTCCCAGTTATCCCATGCGTGGTGAAAGTACAGGGAAGCGCCGTGATCGATGAGCCAAAGCTCTTTATTGAACACCAGCATGTTGGTATTACGGGCCGTACGATCGACATTGGTCAGGAGACAGTCCAGCCAGACGATGCGGGAGGCCGGCAATGGGTCCACCTTATTGACAACAGGGTCGAAGGTGATGGAGCCGGAAAGGTAATGCAGTCCCATGTTCAGGCCTACGCTGGCTTTCAGGAGGTCCTGGATCTCCTCGTCGGGCTCGCTGCGGCCAAAGGCGGTGTCCAGCTGGGCGAAGACGATCTCGGGCACTTTCAGACCGAGGGTACGCGCCAGCTCACCTCCGATGAGCTCGGCGATCAGCGCTTTTATACCCTGGCCCGCGCCCCTGAATTTAAGGACATAAAGAAAGCCGTCGTCCGCCTCGGCGATAGCAGGCAGGGAGCCTCCTTCGCGAAGGGGAGTGACATAGCGGGTCACATTGACCGTACGCAGCTGTGCCGGAGGATGAGTTTGCATGACCGGGCAAAGATATCGTAACTTTGCCGCCCTATGGAATTTTTACAAGTATCGTTAGGGGGAGTGAATTTTACCCAGGCAAAAGGGAGGAAGATCGCGGTAGCGGGTGAAACGGGATCGGGAAAGACCACCCTGCTGAAGACCATTGCGGGGCTGGCGCAGCCCGGCAAGGGAAAGGTGCTGTTCGAGGGGCAGCGGGTGCTGGGGCCGGCTGAAAAACTGGTACCGGGGCATCCGGGTGTCGCCTATCTTTCGCAACAATTTGAACTGCCGCAACACTTACGGATAGAGCAGGTGCTGGAATATGCCAATGAGCTGCCGGAGGAGGATGCAATGGCCCTGTTCAGGGTTTGCCGTATCGATCATTTGATGAAACGACGGACCAGCCAACTCTCGGGTGGGGAAAGACAGCGGATCGCCCTGGCCAGGCTGCTGATCGGAGCTCCCCGGCTATTGTTGCTGGATGAACCCTACAGCAACCTGGACATGATCCATAAGGAGATATTCAAATCCGTGGTACGGGACATCGGCAAAAAGCTGGACATCACCTGCATCCTGGTGTCGCACGACCCGATGGATGCCCTGTCCTGGGCGGATGAGATATTGGTGATCAGGGACGGACGGACCGTTCAGCAGGCCGTACCCCGGAAGATCTATCGTCAACCATCGAACGAATATGTCGCTGCTTTGTTTGGGAAATACAATCTCCTGGAAGCAGGGAATGGCAAACGCCTGTTTGTCCGTCCCGAGCAGTTCAAAGTGGGGAAAAAGGCCTTCCCGGCAGCTATGAAGGGCAAGGTAACGGCCGTCTCTTTCTGGGGAGGCTTTTACGAGGTGGAGGTCTTGTCCGAATCAGGAGGCGTGCTGATCGCACAAACAATGGAAAACGGTCTGGCGGCCGGCGATGCGGTATTCCTTTTACCTCCCTGGGACGAGGTATGGTATTTATAAATTAATGTTATATTTATTCATTGTTTAGGATATTCACAATATGAAAGCAACGCCGCCCAAAAAAGTCCAATGCGCCAATATCACCATCTTCGGAGCAAAAGGTGACCTGACATACCGCAAGCTTATTCCTGCATTGTATAATTTATATATCGAGAACCATCTGCCGTCGCAGTTTGCCATTTATTGCGTGGACGCCGTCACGATAGACGAGGCAGCATTCAAGACGCATCTGCTGGAGGGGGTGAACGCCTTTAGCCGCAACGGAGCGGCGGACAAAAGCAAATGGGACCAGTTTGCCGCGCACGTATATTATATACAAGGCGATTTCTTAAAAGAAGAGACCTACAAGGGGCTGAAGTCCATGATGGTGAGCTTTGACAAGGAGCATGATATCAGGGCTACCCGGATGTTCTATTTTGCCACGGCTCCCCGGTTCATCGAGACCATCGCAGAGGGGTTAAGCAAGCACAAGCTGGCGACCAATCAATCTATAGACCGTATCGTCGTGGAGAAACCTTTTGGTACGGACTTGGGTACAGCCCGGAAGCTCAACAAATTCCTCACGAAACGTTTTGCTGAAAAACAGATCTACCGGATCGATCACTATCTGGGTAAGGAAACGGTGCAGAATATCATGGCTTTCCGGTTTGCCAACTATGTATTCGAACCGTTGTGGAACCGGCAGTATATCGACCATATACAGATCAGCCTGGCCGAACAGGTGGGTGTCGGTAAAAGAGGCGGATATTATGACAGCAGCGGGGCATTGAGGGACATGATCCAGAACCATCTTTTGCAACTGGTGTGCATCATCGCGATGGAATGTCCCAGGGAGTATGACGCGGAATTTATCCGGGATGCCAAGACAAAGGTCATGAAGAACGTAAAGATGTATTCACCGGATCAGATATTCAAAAATGTCGTCCGTGGCCAGTATACGGAAGGGGATATCGATGGTCTGCCCCGGCTGGGCTATCGTGAGGAAGAGCAGGTGACCTCCGGCAGCAACACGGAGACGTATACGGCGATGAAGCTCTTTATCGACAATGAAAGATGGAAGGGCGTACCTTTTTTTCTCCGTACGGGCAAGTCGATGCCAAAACAATCTTCCGTCATCGTGATCCAGTTCAAGGACACACCCCATAAGATATTTAAGGATGATATCGTGCCCAACCGGCTTATCATCAGCATCCAGCCGGAGCTGGAGATCAGCCTGCTCTTCGAAAGCAAGGTCCCCGGTCTGGAAATGAAGCTCTTCCCTGTGGAGATGGATTTTATGTACCAGGATGCCTATACGGCCAATCTCCCGGAAGCCTATGAGGCGTTGTTGCTGGATGTGCTGGAAGGTGATGCAACCTTGTTTATGCGTGCCGACCAGGTGGAAGCGGCCTGGAAAGTGGTGATGCCGATACTCGATGCATGGAAGAAGCATCCTTCCAAACAGCTTCACTTATACAAGTCCGGCACCTGGGGGCCTGCCGCAGGAGATACTTTACTGAAGCCCTTTGCCAGGGAGTGGTTCCGTCTGCCGGAAAGGAGTGTGCATGCGTAACCGCGCCACCTGGACGCTGCTGTTATGTCTCACCGCCCTGATCGTACAGGGCCAGCCACCGTTCAGGGTTATTGCTTTCTATACGGCGCGGGAAGATAAGGCGCATATCAGCTTTGTACATGAGGCCAACCGGTGGTTCCCGGAGATGGCGAAGAAATATAAGTTCACTTACGACTCCACCAATGACTGGAGCAGGATGAACGACGATACGCTGGCCAAATACCAGGTAGTGCTGTTCCTGGATACCCGGGCGGACGATCCGCAGCAGCGGACGGCATTTGAAAGGTATATGAAAAAAGGTGGAGGGTGGATGGGTTTTCATTTTGCGGGTTTTGCCCTCACCCCTTCGGACTTTCCCCAAAACTGGGACTGGTATCACAATGAATTCCTTGGTTCCGGCAGCTATGTCAGCAATACCTGGAGACCTACTTCGGCCGTGCTTCGCGTGGAAGATGCCGGGCATCCCGCGACCCGGCACTTACCAACGACTTTTTCTTCTGCGCCCAATGAATGGTACCGGTGGTCGAATGATCTTCGTACCAACCCGGATATCGACATCCTTTTATCCATCGACTCCACCAGCTTCCCCCTGGGGACAGGTCCCAAGCCCCATGAGATCTGGCACAGCGGCTATTACCCCGTGGTATGGACGAATAAAAAGTACCGGATGATCTATTTCAACATGGGTCATAACGACATCGATTATGAGAACGGGACGGATAAGGAGCTGTCCTTTACGTTGAAGAACGAGACGGAGGACAGGCTGATCATCGACGCGCTGCTGTGGCTGGGCGGCCGCCGCTGAGCCCTTGCAATTCGGCCAGCAGGGACAACAACCGTTGTGGGTCATAGCTTTTGCTGACATTGATCCTCAACAGGTATTCCCCTTCATTTTCGCCAGGGACCAGGTTTATATCCGAAGACGCTATTTCATATTTTTTCAGAACGGACTGTATACCTGCAAGGTCTGCCCGCGCCGTATCGACGCTGACTGTAACGGTCTGTTTTTTCCGTTGGTCCAGCATCCTGTTCTCCAGTGGTTTGATAGCTGCCAGGATGAGCAGGGCAATGGTAGTAGCGGCCGTTGCCGCGAGGTAAAGCCCTGCCCCCACTGCCAATCCGATTGCGGCCACTGTCCATAGGCCGGCAGCGGTTGTCAACCCCCGGATAATACGGGGTCTTAGAAAAATAATGGTGCCGGCGCCCAGGAACCCTATTCCACTGATGACCTGCGCCGCGATCCGGGAGGGGTCCAGGACGACAGCGGGACGGCCCAGGATATCCTCGAAGCCAAAGGCTGATACCAGCATCACAAGCGTAGAGCCAAGACATACCAGCATATGGGTCCTGAGGCCGGCGGGACCATCCTTCCACTGGCGCTCAAGACCGATGACGCTGCCCAGCACAGCCGCTATCGACAGCCGGGCGATCGTCTCCCATGGAGTCAATTGATAGACACTCATTTCTTTATTGCTTCTTCGATTACTTGTCCTACACAACCGTTCGGCATCTGTATATGCAATATCGCTGCCACGGTAGGCGCAATATCCGTCATATGGACCGTGCGGTTCAAGGCGCCATGATGGATACCCCATCCCATGAACACCAGCGGGATATGCGTGTCCTGCGGGTTCCAGGTGCCGTGGGTGGTGCCTTTCCTGGAGCCGTCAAACCATCCGGGCATGGGCACGAACGTCACATCGCCGCAGCGGCGGTAGTTATAACCGTTGATGATCATCGTCTTTAAAGGTTCGGGCACGGTGGAGGAGGCAATGGCGCTGACATCTATAGCATATTGGATACCGGGTTGGCGACGAAGAAAGTCGACAGACACTTTTTTCACCTGCTCGAAGTCGAGGCCCGCGCTCCGGATCTTCGCGTGGTTGTAGCTGAGATAATAGTTCATCGTTGAGATCACCAGGTCTTTTACACCAAAACGAGCCGCCAGGGTATCATTCAAGACCCTCATAAAACTCCTGCTTTCCACCAGGTTCGCGGGGATGCCATGCGCCGCCATAAAATCGACGGAATGGGATCCTCCATGGTCGGCGCTAAGGAATACAAGGTAATTACCCTTGCCTACTTTGCCGTCCAGGTAAGTAAAGAAGGAGGAGAGGTCCTTGTCGAGACGCAGGTAGACGTCCTCTACTTCTATGGAGTTGGGACCATATTTGTGGCTGACATAATCCGTGGAAGCGCAATTGATGGTGAGGAAATCCGTCGTTTCGCCCTGTCCCAGCGAATAGCCTTCTACGGCAGCCCTGGCGAAGTCCAGCGTCAATGTGTTCCCAAACGGGGAGCTCCTGATATTGTCGTGGTCCAGCTTATAGAATTTGGCGATGTCATGAGGGAAGACGGGAGCGGTTTCTCCCGGAAAGGTCCCTTCCCAGGGCTGATTGTCGGAAGTGCTTTCCGTATAGGAGCCAATGGGGTATAAGGTGTTCCAGCCGCCCGCTACCAGCTTTTCAGGCTCGTTCTGTGCGTTGAAACGTTTGACCCAATCGGGAAGATCGTTCATATACCAGGTGCTGGTGCTGAATACGCCGTTGTGATCGTCGAACCAGAAAGCAGCGGTAGGAGTATGACCGGCAGGCAGGATGGCAGCCCGGTCCTTCAGGCTTACGCCTACGACTTTAGACCTGAAATTCGTGGCCAGGCGCAGCTCGTCCGTGACGGTGGTGGCCAGCAGGTTGCGGGGGGACATGTTGCCGGCAGGGGAAGTGCCTCCCACGGGCGATACCGTCGAATCGCTGGCGCAGTATTGTGTCTTCCCGGATGCCTGGTCTATCCAGTCGTTGCCGGTGATACCATGGATGGCAGGTATCGAGCCGGTGAAGATGGTGCTGTGGCCTACGGCCGTATAGGAAGGAAGATGGCTGATAAAGGTGTTCTCGCAGGAGAAGCCTTCATTCAATAATCTTTTAAAACCGCCCGTGGTATATCTTGGATAATACCTATACAAATAATCCCAGCGCATCTGGTCCACAACGATGCCTACCACCAGTTTTGGGCGGGGCACTGTCTGACCGGAAGCATGGAAGAAGCCAATGGATAACAGAACGGATAAAAATATAGCGACGGAAACATGACGCTTTATCAGCATAAGTTGAATTTTATAGGCAGAAAAATAATGATTGAGAGGACCGGTAGATTATAAAAGAGAAGGAGGACCCCGTAAGGTGTTGGGATGTTGCGCAACATTCACAGGCCGGCGGTCGGAAACAACACCTGTGGGATTGTGTACTTCAGACGCAGCTGGAGGCGCAAACCGGACAAATACCACCGGCAATACATGACCAGGGTCTTCGTAATAGGTCTTATGGAGACGGTGGGGGTCCTTTAAAGCGTTGGTGATGCCCTGTTCTTTTTTATTGACCAGCAGGTGGATATAATTCACCTGGGTAAAAGGCAGCTCGATGGTGAAAGTAGCCGCCAGCACCGTCAGAAAGGCAATCAATATAAACCTGAACCTATGCATTGATAAAGCGCTAAGGTAAGCTAAAATTTTTTCCGTATTTCCCTGAAAAAGAGGAAATTTGGACAAATTCCCGGGGGATTTCCTTTAGCCAAAATGAAGATCACTGCTCGCCTTATATTGCTGGTATCCTACGCATTATTCATTTTTTCCAATCTCCAGGCACAATCATACGGATTATCGTTCCAAAGCCGGGAAGTAGTTGCTGAAAAAAGGACTGCGCTCGATCTGACCCCTGACGACAGTCTTTGTTATGCCAGGCATCTCTCGCTATCTTTTGACATTTCCTTTAACCCTGTCTACCCTACCTATTTCGGCTATATTTTCAGGATCATCAATGACAAGAACCAAAACATCGATCTCCTGTATGACCAGAAGAACAACCAATTCAGGATCATCTTTCTCGACTCTTATACGTCCATAAGCGTGCCCGTGACGGTGGACGACCTGGTGAGCAGATGGCACCGGCTCAGACTGGACATCGATGGGCAGAATATCACTTTTTATCATGACGGCAGGGAGGCTGGAAAGACCTCCCTGAAGCTCAACGGGAATTGTGTTCACGTTTGTTTTGGCGCCAATAACTATGCGGGTTTCAAATCCATCGATGTGCCTGCGATCCGGCTAAAGGACGTGGGGCTGAAGGTGGATGACAGCAAGGAGTATTTCTGGAGCCTCGATGAGTCGGCAGGTACGAGCGTCGCGGACAGCATATCCTCCCGGAAGGCCACAGCCCTCAATCCTGCCTGGATCAAACCCCGGCACAGCAACTGGGAACTGGTGTCGGGCATGGTGATCAAAGGATATCCCAGCACAGCCTTCGATGCGGGCGAGGACAGGTTGTTTATTGTCGCGCGTGACAGTCTTTATACCCTGTCCCTTAGAACAGGTTTGCTCAACACCGTCGCCCTCAGCATCCGGCAGGACAATCTGCTATTGGG
>DASZVM010000004.1:0-3999 GCA_035547295.1 Puia sp.
CTCCCTCAACACCCGCAATACCCACGCCCGATACAGACCATCCCGACACGGGTTATATACATGCCCATGCCGCCGGCGCGCTGGAAGAATCGCCGGAAATTTCGGGCGACCTCCTGGCACAAAGGAAAGCCAGGCTGCTGGTGAAGAACTACACCAACGACGAAGCCAAGGCATTCCGGTTCTTTCCCGGGGGAGCCGGCGAGCCCAGGCCACTGCCAACCTTGCTGGTCCTCCGGTACGATGACCAGGAGGCGGTGATCGACGAGGGGCATTATAAAAAGATCACCTGCACGCTTAATGGCGCCCCACACACGGTGCATGGGCAAATACATATCCGTGCGGGACATACTTATCTGCTTGAAATAAAAGAATAGTTTATGAAAAAGATGTTTCTACCGGTCTGTCTTATCCTGTGCATGCTCTTCGGGTGCAAGGAAAAGAGAAAGATAGCCATCGGGGATTGCGTGGCGTTGGATTGCATCGAAAGGACCGCGGAAGGCGCTATACTCTCCGACTCGCGTGACGATGACCGATCCATGCTCATCTTCAGGGAAAAGTCCCTTTTTAAGGACGATCTCTTCGCCGCCCTGGGGACCATGGGCGAAGGCGATAGCGCCACCTTTCATATAAACCTGGACTCCCTGACCGCAAAGATGGGTCTGCGCCGGCCCGATACGAAAAGCAGCTACCTGGTTTTTACCATTAAAGTAAATAAGATCATCCCCAGAGACATGCCCCCGGGCAGACAGAGCGACAGCCTGTTGAACAATAAGATAGAAGCTTTTAAAAAAGCGGAGAACCTGAAAGCGCGGGATAACGAAACCTCGAAGATCGATCGTTACATACACGCAAAGGGGCTTCACCCCGTCAGAGCTCCTTCGGGATTGCAATACACCATCCTGCAGGAAGGTAAAGGCCCCAGGCCCATATCCGGCGACAGCGTGCTGGTAAACTATACCGCCAGTGTCCTCAGCGGGAAAGTATTCGAGACCACGGACGAGACAACGGCCAGGCAAACAGGCATCTTCAAGCTGGGCAAGTCCTATCGCCCCCTTACCTTATCCGTACGGGCAGATGATTCCCTGTCAGGGTTCGAAGAAGCATTGACGATGTTCCCCAAAGGGACAAAAGTGCAGCTGATCATCCCCTCGAAGCTGGCTTATGGGGAACACGGACGCGGCAACATACATGCCTATACGCCGCTGTTGTGTAAGATGGAAATATTGGATATCTCAGGAGCTCCGTCAACGAAGACGCCCGCGCAGGCGCCTTAGGAACTTTGCCGTATCCTTTAAGTCTTCGGCTGTCCGGGGGAGATGCTTTTTATAAACGTCCTGCGCCTTACTCAGCAGGTCAGCGGCTTTTTTGCATTCATCCAGCATGATCAGGGTCAATGCCAGCTCATAATATGCATTTGCCGTATCGACGGCATCTTTTCCGTATCGCTTCTCACAACCACGCACCGCCTTTGTCTGCCAGGACTTTGCAGAACGATACTGGTCCGCATCATACAACATACGGCCCAATTCACTGTATTCGTCAAGCGTGTCAGGATGATCCTTACCGAGCACTTTTTCATACTGCCCGGCGCATTTCTTTAAAAGGGCCCCGGCTTCCGCAAGCTCTCCCATACATTCCAGTATCCAGGCCAGACAGGAATGATAAGCGATGCTGGTGTGGTTGTCGGGACCATAGTGCCTGTCATATATACGGATGGCTTTCCCCATCAGGGCCCTGGCAGCGCCGTACTCTTCAAGATTGTTGAGCACCATCGCCAGTCCCTTATAACTTTGAGCCGTCTTGGGATGATCGGGTCCAAAAAGCTTCTCCCTGGAGCGGACTACTTTCTCCTTCAATCTCCGGGCTTCAGCGTGCTGGCCCAGACCGTTCAGCACAAACGCCAGCTCAGCGTAAGTGCTCATGACGGCGGGATGATCCACACCATAGAATTTTTCATCTGCCCGGACCGCCTTCCTCATGATCGACCTGGCCTTTTCATACTCATCGAAATGGGTCAATATGCCGGCCAGTAAGCCATATGCACGCACGGTACTGGGATGTCCTGCCCCGAGGTTCTTTGTGGCAGCCCGGATAGCTCTTTCCGCCAGGACTTTTGCCCCCGCATAATCACCCTGGTATTCCAGGACATGCGCCAGGTTGCCCAGACGGATCACCGTGTGGTGATGAATAGGCCCCAGATTCCTTTCATCATCCCGCAGCGCCTTTTCCAGCAAGACCCGCGCAGCCTCATATTCTCCCAGCTCCATGTGTATCAGGGCAAGATTATTATAGCTCATCGTGGTGACGGGATGATCGCTGCCAAAATGCTTTTCGCCCGAACGGATGGCCTTTTCCAGCAGGGCCCGGGCCCCGTCATAGTCGCAAAGACTAAAAAGCACAAACGAAAGCTGGTTTTGCAGCTCTGCAATGGCGGGTGACATATCCCGTGGAAAAACGGCCAGCAGCGCCTTCCCATAGGGCACCCATCCAAACTTATCCAGCGTGTTGTCGGTGGAGAACTCCGTACGTACCTTCTCCGTGAGGGTAGTGAGCAGCCATGCGATATCTTCCAGGCGAACAGGCTGTTCTTTCCGGACCACCACGGCAATGATCCTGTGCATCCGGTAGCTGTCGGTCGCAGGGCTATACAAGAGCAACCCTCTTTCAGTCAGTTCGGTGAGCGTCTCGGCAAATGCGTCTGCATGCGGGCCTTTTTCATCGACGCATAATTCCCTTAAAAGCCTGTAAGTTTGAAACTCAGGAGGCAGACAGGCCATCTGCTGCAGGACCCACATCTCTTCCCCGCCAAGCCCGCTCATCTTAAAAGTAGTCCTTATATAGGACCCGATCCTGTCAATGGTCCCCGTCCGTCTGCTATGAGGCACTTCCACGTTGGCCCTGAGATCTTTTTCTATTGCCTGCAGCAGCATGGGGAGGCCATAACGCTGACGGGCAGCCATACGGGCGAGTATCTCGATGGTCAGCGTGTGATATTCCACGGCTTTTACCAGTCTGCGGATACCTTCGTCCCTGATGTTCCTCAAGGGATAATGCTTCCTGAAAAGCGCGACAGACTGCGCCTCGCTGAGAAAGCCCAGCGGCTGCGGGGAGAAGCCGGTGATGGATTCCCTGGAAGTAACAAGCACGTGCCAGTGGGGCTGGGCCGGCAGCATATCCCTGTATCGTGCCAACGTGCGCTCTCCATTGTCGATGACCAGCAGGTTCGGATAGCCGGTGATGCTCTTCATCTGACGGATGATCTCGGAAAAAAGATAGTCGGTCTCGGCGCCAAGCGCCTCTATATGCAGATTGCGGGCCAGACCGGGAGCGCCCGCAAAATCCTTTGCGATGTCGTCGGTGTCCTGTGTGATCCAGGCAATATGATGATACTCATTGTAATACCTGTATATATACGCTTGCGCAAGGGTCGTCTTGCCAATACCTCCAAGACCATTGACCACTACTACCCTTTTTTGAGCATGCAGCGATATATACAGCTCCGCAAGCTCTTCGTCCCGGCCGATAAGGCTTTCGTCATGGGTACGGGGGACCTGGAGCGTCAGCTCCTTGGGGAAACCAGGTCCCGGTAAATGAATATGGATATCATCGCCGATACGGGCGCTGGTGACATGGTTGAGGGATCCAACGATGTTTTTTTGTCTGGCCAAGGGGTAAAGATGGATACCCAAGATATATAAAATTCATTACCTTTCCACATCAACCATGGAACCTATCACTAATATCCTTGCCGCCGCCGCGGGTTATATCCTCAAAGGGGCCGCGCATAGCAAAACTGCCGATAAGGCAAAGGAACAGGTATTGGGTACTTTCTGGAAATGGATACGTCCAAAATTCATAAAGGACGTACCTGTCATAGAAGATAAGCCCAATGATCCCGCAACAGAGACCCGGGTGCAGGAACATCTGCTGGAGCTGGTAAAGGACGAACATTTCTTCCGGGAGCTGGTGCAGCAGGTAGAGCTGCTCCGACAGGCCGGC
>DASZVM010000005.1:0-4993 GCA_035547295.1 Puia sp.
AGGATGCAGCCCTACCTGCCCGTTCGTGACCCAACCAACAAACAAGGCGGCTTTAAGGGACCACAGAACAGCTATGACGGCGCGGACCCCACCAATCCCGTGGAGCAGGCCCTCATAGGATTCAACACGCTCAAAACATTAAAGACCCTGGGCACAGCCTTCGCCGAGATCAACTTCACACCCTGGCTGAGATTCCGCTCGACCTTCGGCGTGGACTATACCAATGCCTATCAGCAGCAATATACACCCATCTATAATGATGGCGGAACGCTCAGCGCCGGCTCCGCCTCCATCAACAACCAACGGCAGATATACACCACCATGCTCTTTACCCAGCAGCTGACCTTCGACAAGGCCTTTGGCAGCCACCACATCAATGCCACCGGCGTATTTGAACGACAGGGTCAGAAATATACCAATGAAACCGCCTCGGGTAATCAACCTTCCAACGACGTAAGGACGCTCAACGGGGCTACGAACGTCGCAGCCAATACCCGCTATGAAGAGAACCTTATCATTTCTTACGTCGGCCGCCTGACCTATGACTATGCCGGCAAATACCTGCTGAGCGCCAGTATCCGCCGTGACGGTCTCTCTGTCTGGGCGCCCGGTCATAAATGGGAGAACTTCCCTTCCGCATCTGTTGGATGGAAGATCGACCAGGAATCCTTTATGAATTCCGTAAAAGCCGTCTCCGAATTAAAGCTAAGGGCCGGTTATGGCCTCACGGGTCTGAACGCCGCCCTGGGTCCCGTGGGCGCCAATGGGTCCTCTCTCGGCAACTATCCCTGGGAAGTGGGCGTACAAGCCAACCAGGCGCTGTATCCCTTCGGTAACAACCTGGGCAACGGCCCCGCCACTTACTATAACGCGATAGCCAATCCTCTCATCGAATGGGAAACGACAAAACAGCTGAATTTCGGTCTGGACCTGGGTCTGTTCAACAACACCATCACTGTCACCGCTGAATATTTCCGGAGAAAAACGGACAACCTGATCCTCAACGTCCCCACTCCTCCCAGCTTTGGTTTTGGCGGTACAGGCGTCAACGGCAACGTGGCCTCCATGCAGAACAATGGGTTTGAATTACAGGCCGGCTATCACCAACGGGAAGGCGATTTCAAATGGGACCTTACAGGGCTTGTAAGCGTCATCCGCAATAAGGTCTTAAAGCTCAATACACCCACCGCCTCCATCGTAGCCGGCGGCGACGCAGACTTCGGCGGTGGAGCACCCATCACCTACACAGTGGCGGGGCAACCCGTTCAATCCTTCTTCGGATGGATGACAGACGGCATTTTCCAGAGCGACGCAGACGTAGCAAAAGGCCCTATACAGCTGGCAGGGTCCGACCCCGCCAAATCAACCGCACCGGGCGACATCCGCTTCAAAGATATCAACGGCAGCGGAAGGATCACGGATTCGGACAGGACCTTCCTCGGCAGCTATCTGCCTAAGTTCACCTGGTCCCTGAACTACTCCGCCACCTACAGGAATTTCGACCTCACTGTGTTTTTGCAAGGTGTACAGGGAAATAAAGTGTTCAATGCCGAAAGGGTCATCGTGGAAGGGATGGCGCGCCTGTTCAATTCCGGCACCAACGTGCTGAGAGCCTGGACACCGGCCAACACCCATACGGACATACCCAGGGCCATTAGCGGCGACCCCAACCAGAACGTACGGCCTTCCAACAGATGGATAGAGGACGGCAGCTACCTGCGATTAAAAAACCTTATGATCGGGTATACGCTGCCGGGACGAGCCCTGCAAACGCTGACAAAAGGGGCCATCACACGGTTCAGGGTCTATGTTTCATCCCAGAACCTGCTGACTATGACAAAATACAAGGGCTGGGACCCCGAAGTAGGTACCCGGCGCACTACCCTGACCAATGGCATCGACTACGGACAATACCCTTCCGCAAGGTCGTACCAGCTGGGCGTACAGGTAGGTTTTTAATGCACACTTAAAAATGTCGAATATGCTGATCAATAAAAAATATATACTGACTATACTTACAGGAGCCATCGCAACCACCGTCGTTGTCGTCTCCTGCAGCAAGGACCTCGATAAAAAAGACCCCAACTATTCGGACGTAAATGGCTACTTTACCAATAGCGCCCAGATACTCAACGCTACCAATGCCATCTATTCTACGCTCCATAGCCATCCGCTCATCGCCAGGGAATGGTTCTTTATCCACGACCTGCGGAGCGACGAGGTCAACGCCGGCGGCGGCCAGCTGGAGCAACCCAGAGCACAGATGCTCAACGGCGCCACCGACCCTTCCAATTCCATCATGAACCTGATGTGGAATGCCCTGTACACGATGATCCACCGGGCCAATACCGTCATTACAAACGCCCCCAATGCTACAGACAATGCAACATTGACAGCCCGCAACGTAGGGGAAGCAAAGTTCCTCCGCGCCTGGGCGTACAATGAGCTGGTGACCATGTGGGGCCCTGTTCCTCTTTATACCACCGTTGTAAATAAACAAGAGGATTTCCAGCCTCGTGCAAAAGAATCGGATGTCTACGCCCTCATCATCCAGGACCTCAAGGACGCCGTCGCCGCCCTACCGGAAAAATCGGGATATGATGCCGGCAACAAGGGACGCGTCACCAAATCCGCTGCCAACGCCATCCTGGGCCGGGTCTATATGCAGACAGGCGATTACGCCAGCGCCAAAACTGCCTTCCTCGCCATACCTACTACGGGCGACGACGGGTATCACCTGATGGACCGCTACCTGGACAATTTCGAGGAAGAGACGGAATTCAATGACGAGACCATCTGGGAAGCCGTCTTCTTCGACAAGGGCGACAACAACTTCAACTGGGGCGGCAACAACGTAGGCGACGGCCCTGCCGCGGACCAGAGTACGGTACGCAACCAGGAATACTGTCCCGTAGCCTGGCGTAACCTCATACCTTCCAACAAATATCTCAACGAGTTCGAGAATACGGCTGCCGGCGCCGCCAAGACGGACCCACGCCTGTCTTATTCCGTCTACCAGACAGGAGACTTGTTCAATAAAGATGCCACGACGCTCACCGACGGGATGCAGAACGGTAATACTTCCGTCTTCCATGGCGTTACAAAAAAGATGAGCTGGCGCAAGTGGATGCTGATGTATAAGGAAAATTCCAGCTTCCATCCCGGCGGCAACAACCAGCGTCTCATCCGTTATGCGGAAATATTGCTGGACCTGGCCGAATGCGAGAACGAGCTGGGCAGCGCGCCTTCCGTCGTCCTGGACTATCTTAACCAGGTACGGGACAGGGCAGACGTGGCCATGCCCCACTATCCCACGGCCCAATTCCCCGCCGCCACAAAAGATGATCTGACAAAATGTATCATGCACGAAAGGATGGTTGAGCTGGGAGACGAAGAGGTACGCAACATCGACATCATCCGTTGGAGGAAAAAAGGTTATTTCACCACTGATCCCCTCTCTTATTTCCGCGCCAACAGGGACGAGCTGCTGCCCATCCCACAGGCTGAGATCGACAATAACCCCAAACTGGCATCGGGTGGTATCAATGCACAAAACCCAGGATATTGATATAAGGTTTCTCAGGCTCCTGCCGGCACTTTTGCTGGCAGGAGCTTTCTCCTGCCGCGAGCCCGGGGATCAGCATTTATTCCACGCCCTGGATGCATCTGAAAGCGGCATCCACTTCTCCAACACCATCCGGGAAGACGATTCCACCAATTCCTTTATCGATGAATTCGGGTATATGGGAGGAGGCGTAGGTATCGGAGACTTTAACAATGATGGTTTGAAGGATATCGTTTTCACAGGCAACCAGGTCAGCTGCCGCCTCTATATCAACAAAGGACAAAATAAGTTCGAGGACATCACCGCCTCCGCGGGTCTTACCACCCATGTCTGGGCAACCGGCGTCAGCATCGTGGATATCAACCATGATGGGTATGATGACATCTATATTTGTGTCTTTGGAAAAAATTTGCTGGAGCCTGCCAGGAATTTACTATTTATCAATCAACACGATCTTACTTTTAAGGAGGAGGCAGTGGAATATAACCTGGCGGACACGGGCTATTCGACACAGGCCGTCTTCTTCGACTATGACAGGGACGGCGACCTGGACATGTACCTTGTAAACTACCGGCTGAATGGTCCTAATGCAAATACGCTCTATCCACGGGATTTCAGCGGTTATTCTCCGGCAGGGGATAGACTCTATCGCAATGATGGCGGCTCCTCGCATCCCGTATTCACCGATGTCACCCGGCAGGCAGGCATCCTGGAAGATGGATATGGACTGGGCGTCGTAGCCAGCGACTTCAACGGCGACGGATGGCCCGATATCTACGTAGCCAATGATTTCGTATCCAATGACGAGCTGTGGCTCAATCACCGCGACGGCACTTTTACCAACTGTATCAGCAGATGCCTGGGACATCAAAGCTATTCCAGCATGGGTGTGGACGCAGCCGATATCAACAATGACGGCCTTCCGGATATTCTCACACTAGACATGCTGCCGGAGGATAACATGCGACGGAAACTGGCGTCTTCTATTATGACCTATGACAGGTACCAGGAAGAACGCAGTTTGGGGTACGAACCGGAATTTATGCGCAATATGCTGCAGCTGAACAACGGCAATCACGATGGCACCCCGTTTTTCAGCGAAATAGGCCGTCAGGCAGGCATCTCCGCTACCGACTGGAGCTGGAGCGTACTACTGGGAGACTTTGACAATGACGGCTGGAAGGATATCCATATCACCAATGGCATCGGCAGGGACTTTATCAATGCCGACTTCCTGGAATTCAGCAGCACCGTATTTGCCAGCACCCGCAGCCAGAAAGAACAGCACCGGCTTATCCGCGAAAAGCTGGCTTCGCTAAAACATATCGATCTTTCCAATTATCTCTATCTCAATAACAGCGATTATACCTTTACGAACGCATCCGCGCGGGCCGGTATCGACGAGCCTTCCATGTCCAACGGCGCGGC
>DASZVM010000006.1:0-6520 GCA_035547295.1 Puia sp.
GTAAGCATTCGACGAACCACGTATATTTTGATTAAAACTGGTTTCCAGCCAGGCGTTCCTAATAGCTCCTAAAATTCTAGTTTGTCAGCCTTGCAATATAATCTTGGACTAGTATTTGAGAGTGAACATCCTGCTAATTTAATTTCTCCCCTTTCAGCCAATTTGATTGCCTTCGCACTTGGTTTTCCATATACAAAGGGGACAACGTACTCGCTTTTATGGCAGAATGGACAAAGTTTTGCCTTATACAGGTTTCGGTAAAATAATGGATCGGGTATTTTGAAGTTTACGATTGAGTCCGTTAGTGTGTCCGTAGTCAGGTCATATATTTTGCTCTTTTCGTCATTATAAACGCAATAGAATAGCTTCTTACTAACGTTTTGCTTCAGCAAGAGAAATAGATTGGGATTATCAAGCTTTATACTGTCACTAGTCAACGGAAAAAATACAAATGCACCCTCAAGTGACGATGATCCATTGATTAAGGCCTTCTGGGTGATCTTCTGACCAAAAGAATATATTGAAAGTAGGATTAGCGTTAAGAACAGTAAGGTTTTCATAAAATGTATTTAAGGTATTTTGGCTGACGGGCTCCATCTGTCAGGGAGCAGTTCCCTAAGCTGACTCGTTTTAGTGCTGGGCATCCGCTCAAGGATGTCTTTGATATATTCCCAGGGATTGACCTGATGTTTTTTACAGCTTATAAGCAAAGAGTAAAAAAGAGCCAGCCTTTTTCCGCCTTCATTGGATCCGGCAAAGAGGAAGTTTTTGCGACCCAGCGCCACTGGACGGATGGCATTTTCAATGGTATTGTTGTCCAACTGGAGCCGGCCATCGGTGACGTACAATGATAGCCTATCCCATCTGGGTAAGCTGTAAGCGATAGCCTTCCCGATAGGGCTTTTGGGCAATACCTGGGTATAGTTTTCCTGTAGCCAGGACTTCATGCGTTGTAGTACCGGCACAGCTTCCTGTTGACGCAGTTCCAAGATTTGCTCACAGGTCATATTGGCTTCTTTGGCCCTGCGTTCGATACCGTACAATAGCTGTACTTCCGTCAGGAAGTGCTCAGCGCGTGGTTTATCATTATCCAACGCCTTGTCAAAATACCGGCGGGCATGCGCCATACAATGCAGCAAGGTAATATCCTTGCGACTGCCAATGGCTTCATGTTCGTAAACCCCGTACCCATCCGTTTGGAGATAGCCGGAATAATCTTTCAGTAAATGGATCGGCCCTTCCTTTCCGCGTCCGGGTTGGAAGTCATAAAAGATCAGTTGTGCCGGAGGACTATGGTAGGCCCATAAGTACCCTGTATGAGCTGCTCCTTTGGTTTCACCATTGAGAACCGGCAGCGGCGTCTCATCAGCCTGGACATAATCGCCTGCTAAGACTACCCGAACCAGCTCCCTACCCAGCGGCTGCAGCAGATCGGCAGTTGCGTCTAACCATCCACTGATGGTGCTGGCCGATAATTTGACGCCATCCCGCTGATAGCGTTTGATCTGTCGGTGGATCGGAAGATGATCAACATGTTTATCCACCAGGATCTGCGCCAGTAACCCCGGCGCAGGTATCCCTTTTTCGATAGGGAAGTCCGGCAAAGGCGCAATCAGCACCTCTGTATAGCCGGTTCCATCCATGGCAACCCTAGCATATTTGGGGCGTATATAGCGGCGCACCAGCAACTTGCCGGGTGTATAATCCAACTGCTCGGTAACTTCCTCTCCGATCTTTTCCAGTCCCGTGGTATCGGCGATGGGTTCCAGTACAATATCTACTTTCGGCAGGTGGGCTGGCAGGGCATGACGACCGGTTGGTTTTACTTCGGAGGGCTGCTTTTTAACCACTTTCACTTCCTGCCTGACAATGGAAGGCAGTGCCGCTTCCTGCATGAGCTCGGCCAGGTTAAGCTGCTCGGAAGGCGCTTGAGGTATAAAGCCCTCCGATTTGCGGCCAAACAGCAGCCGCTTCATATCCCGCAACTCATAGGTTAGCAGGGTTACCTGCTCCAGTAAAAGCTTGTTCTGAGCTTCCAGCTTTGCTATGTATTCGGATTGATCCACCGGATGCAAATGTACTATCCTTGCCAGGCTCCAACAATACCGGCTCCTCATCGCACAGTCGCCCCAAATGTGCATAACTGCCCCCCTTTTTTTGATTTCAAAAATGAACAGCCCATGCTTTCATTTTTCCAGTATTGTCCCCGAAATTTTCCGCTATAACCCATTCTGCAAGCCCTCCTGGAACGATTTTCTGCAAGTCCCGGTTCTGGGCTATGTGGAAAAGTTCTTCCAAAATCAGGCTGTTAGCCTGTACCGGGGCCGGTGTTTTACCGATTGTAACTGGATGCCATCAATGATCAGCCTCAATTGCAGTGCGGTCAATGTGATGACAGCATCAGCACCTGTGGCCGGCAACTCAAACGTACCTTTTTCCAACCGCTTATGATAAACAGCCAGACCATCCTTCTCCCAACACAGGAGCTTCACTTGGTTACGCCGCCTGTTAATGAAAATAAATACATCCCCACCTAAAACGTGTTGCTTCATTTCCTGTCTAACCAGCCCGCTTAACCCATCGAAGGACTTTCGCATATCCGTAGCAACCCGGTATAGAAAATATCGCCGGTTATCGTGAAGGGATAACATGATTTACAATAATGGCTGGAGATACGATAAAGCTTCGGCATGATAAAGCGTAATCAGTGTCCCGCTGCTCAGTTGGACGGTCGCAACAGGGCTGCCGGATCGGTTTGTATATTCAATGGCGGCAAAGCCGGCATCTGACTCCTCAGGATAAATCTCCCTGTACTTCTTTTGCCAGTAGTAGAACCGGGCTTCACTGATATGATGTTCTTTGCAAAAGGCCGATACATTTTGAGCGGGGTCCTTCGATTCCAAAAGGGAGAACATTTTCTCTTGCTTGGTTGACATGATAATTGTTTTGAGGCAAAATTACTTTGTCATCGGACTAACGCATAGACGTGGACCGTCGAACGCTTACGAGGCAGAATTGATATCGAAAATCCGCTTGATCTCATTTTTGTCCATAAATGGCAGAAAAAACAACTCTTCATGGGATAGATCCTGAACTTCAGAATAAGGGAACCTATTGTGTACTTGAACAAAAATGTCCATCTCCTCGTCATAAAAAAAATCATTCTTTAATTCGTGATATCGTTCATGAATAATGAGTTGATTGAAGAAGTTCTTTATATATTCCTTGGGGGGATTCTTTATTATCTCAATGTCGAGGTGAAAATTAGAAGTTGGGAAGTACTTTTTTATAATTTTTTCATACTCGGGCTGATGATATAGCATTTCTTGAAAATATTGAAATTTATACGTCAATGCTCCTGCCTGATTTCCTTATAGTTCAATATTTTTATGTAGGTCCTCCGGGTTTCTACGATTATCCCAGATCCCAACAATAAGAATTTCTTTTTCTCCGACCTTATAAAATATAGAAAAATGGCTAACCAGGGAAACTCGAACATCCTTAAAATTGGTAGCTTTACCCAGATAGTGGCCTGATTCAAGCAAGGCCACTTTTATCCTAAATAGTTTTGAAAGTTTTTTGGAGTATGTATTGGAACCATTGTGTTTGATCCAATATTCTAAAATTTCTCGTCTGGCTTTCCTGGCAGTATTGGTCCAGACTACCCGTTTAACCATTGGTCTTCTTCGGCATTTAATTCGTCATCAGAAATAATATTGCCGTTACGGATATCTTCTTCACTTTTTAACAACATTTGATTTTGCGCATCGGTAACTTTAAAAACCGGGCTATTTATATCTACATTACCTATGAGATCATTGATCTTTTGCAGGATGTTAATATCCTGGACGGATATTAGTTTGTCCAGTAGATTATATCTGAGATCGTTGACTTGCATAAATTATATTGTAGCTTATTAAGAGATTAACACCTATTGCAAATTTACAAAAAATCTACTTTTTATGTAATAAATCATTCGACAGGTTCTAATTAACGGATATGTTACAACTTGTTGATCTGTATCGCGTTATTAAGGCGTATTTCTTCAAAACGCGATCTTGCTGAACGGCACACCCGCCGTCACGCCAATAGCTGTCCTGCCATTGAGCCCCCTGCCGGCATCGATGGAATGCCCCATATCATAAAAGCGGACCTGGAACTCGAAGTTCATGGCAGCCTCCGCCTTTTTATTGATAAGCACGATAGGTATGCCCAGTATCCCATTCATGGCGTGGTAGTTCCCGATGGCCTGTTCCAGGTGAACGCTGATGCCGATGTGCGAGTCTTTTGGAAAGTAGATGAGCTGCCCCTTCACGGAAGGAGTGACAAAAGTCCTGTAATCACCTATATACAAATCACCCAGTTTGTTCAGCCCATACCCGTCCCGGGCATTGTTCAAAGTGACGTCTCCTGCCAGTGTAGCAAAAAACCTTCCGAATGTACTGCCTTCCCATAGCCTGGTATGGCTGATGTTGAAACGGAGAGGCCAGGCATGCCGGCTCTCAGGGGCAATACTCACATCGGGCGCCGTCTGAAAATTTTCCGTGACCAGTGGAATGTACAGGCTGATGCTGGTCCAGTGGAACGCAAAGACTCCATAGTTAAAAGACTTGGCAAGGTGTTCCGCCTGTTTATGCGCGTAGTCGAATTCCAGCTCTTTGGGCAGATCGACATCATAGACAAAGTCGCCGGCTTTCCCCCGGATCTCCTTCTCCAAAGAATGCAGGATGGCGGCCCTCATGGTATCCATGGCTTGTATCTGTGCGGCGGCGGCTTTTATCCGTGGCCGGCCCACCCAGGTTTGCTTGATGAGGAAGCCGAACTGGTTGTTGTAGGACCTGTTCTCCGAATGAGCGGCAAAAGCATCCGCAACGTTGGCCTGGACCCCGATGCTGAGGAATGAACGAAGGGGTTCGTCGATCCCCCGGGCCTGCCGCAGGTTGTGATAGATCGCCAATGTGCCCTGGGCAGCATTCGCTATTACGGAATTTTTATAAAGGGTAAGGTTGTCGGGGTCGGACATGTAGTAGCCTGCGGCCTCCGAAAGAAAGACGTTCACCGCCCGGTGGGACAGGAGCTTGCCGTTGGCGGCCGCATTGATGGTCTGCAGCTTGAGCAGGATGCTGTCGGGTGTCTGGGCACGCGCTGCCTGTGCGGCAAAAGTTATAATGAAAAATATCCTATGCATCCATGCCCCATTTCGTCAGCGTGGCATTCGTAAATACTTTTTTGCTGTCCGCGTCCAGCAACTTGTTACGGGATGCCATCCAGGTCTTGACGTCGTCCCCATACATATTGCTGATGCGGGTGAAGTCCAGCTCGTTTACTTTCCCCCAGTGGAAGGTAAAGGGTATCTTTTCTTCTTCGAACTTCTTCCATACGGCCGTGTAAAAAGCATAGGTTTCATCCGAGAAGGCAGCGTCCAGCTCCAGCACGCAGGTATAGTCAAATCGGGTGAAGGCGAGCTTTGCCTTTGATCTCTTTACGAACCGGTAGGCAAACAGTCCGGCAAAGGGGCCGTCGGTCTTATTGAGCGCCAGCAGCAGGTCGGTGGCCTGTTTGATATAGCTGATAGGTATGCCGATAGCGGCGCTCAGCAGCTTGCCGTGCAAGGTGGTGTTATCGAATATCTCCCCGAGGATGCCGAATTGTTTTGTATAAGGGGTGAGGCTGGCCGCCAGCAGCTTTGTAACGAGCGTGGGCACGAGACCCGGTATGACCTGTGAAAGCTTGCCGATAAAGCAGGGGGCGTCGTCACCAGGCCCCAGGCCTTCAAGGTTGCGTACGGGAGGTTGATACCCCAGGCGGTAGGATCGCTTGTACATGGTGGTGACATAGGCGCCTTTCTGCAGATCGTAGGGGTTCAACGATATGGCAAAATGATAGGGCCGTTCGGTACCACAGGGCAGCTGCAGCTGTGTATTGCTGAAATCCAGGGTTTGCATCAGCTGCACCAGCTTGTCGTCAAAGGGCATGGTGGACATATATGCTTCCAGGAGGAAGATATCCTCCGTCTCGATCATTACCCCGTGAATGATGCCAAAGCTGCCAAAGCTGACCAGGGCCGAATAAAAGAGATCGTCATCTCGTACCAGCTCTGTTTGCAAATGCTGTATAAAGGAGTCCGAGACCACGGGAGCAGAGGCTCTTTCCAGCCAGATATGCCGGGTTGGGCTTACGATGATATGCATTCCGAGGACATAGTCCTGTACGGCGCCTACGTCAAAGGCGGAGCCGTGGGCGCCTGTCGCTGTCACACCCACAATGGTCTGTCCGTTGCTGGCGCCGGATGTCTTTAGGGAAAGGTTACGGGTTTTGAGGAACCTGCTCAGCTCCCAGACCCCATTGCCGCATTGAGCCAGGAAAAGTTTGGAAGGGTCGCCTGTATAGGTATTCAACACGCTGTTGCCTGAGATATCGAATATCATGTTCAGAGGCTTTGTGTCCAGCATGAGACCGTCCTCGGCCGTGGCGATCTTTGTCCATGACCAGGCGGAGCCCAATGCCCGCAGGGGCAGCT
>DASZVM010000007.1:0-3557 GCA_035547295.1 Puia sp.
CCTTCACAGCGCGGATGTCGGCATCTCTGTTCACGGGGCCGCGGATGTCGCGCGGGAAGCAGCGGACATCGTATTGCTGGGCAACGACCTGGATGTGCTGGTACAGGGCGTGAAAGAAGGGAGAAAGACCTTTGCCAATACCCTGAAATATGTCTTTATGGCCACCAGCGCCAATTTCGGCAATATGTTCAGCATGGCGGGCGCCAGCCTCTTCCTACCTTTTCTTCCTTTACTGCCCAAGCAGGTGCTGCTGACCAACCTGCTCACGGACATACCTGAAATGACCATCGCCGGCGACACTGTCGATGACGTCATGCTGAATACTCCCCGGCGCATGGACATCCGGTTCATCCGCCGATTCATGATCCTTTTCGGGATCATCAGCTCTGTATTCGACTATGTTACATTCGGCGTGTTAATATCCTGGCTGAAAGCAGGCACCCTCGAGTTCAGGACGGGGTGGTTCGTCGAGTCGGTGGTCTCCGCCTCGCTCATCGTCCTGGTAATACGCACTTCGGGCGTATTCTTTCGCAGACGGCCGGGTAAATGGCTGCTGTTATCTACTGTGTTCATTATTTTGGTGACTGTGTCGCTGCCGTTTACCCCCCTGGCAGGTATTTTGGGATTCGTGGCATTGCCGTTCAAATTCTATGTATTTCTTTTCTTTATCCTGCTATGCTATATAACGTCGGTGGAACTGGCCAAAAGATTATTTCGCTGGTGACAGACGGCCGCCCAGTATCTTTTCAATGTCCTCTTTATAGACCATTTCCTTTGTGAGCAGCAGATCCGCCAATGCATCCAGCTGTGGACGGTGATCCCGCAAAACGGACAGGGTGTTTTGATATGCCGCATTGACCATCGTACGTACTTCTTCGTCTATCAGCCTTCCCGTCGCCTCGCTGTACGGTTTTTGAAACGTACTATCGTGATTACCTGTGGAATCATAGAAGCTTACCGGGCCTATCTTCTCATCGAACCCATAAAAGGCCACCATCCTGTAAGCTTCTTTTGTCACCTTTTCAAGATCGTCCAGGGCACCGGAAGATACTTCGCCGAATACGATGTCTTCTGCTGCACGCCCGCCCAGCGCGGCGCATAAATTCTCCCTGAATGCTTCCTGCGTCCTCAGCTGCCGCTCTTCCGGCAGGTACCAGGCGGCCCCCAGGGACTTGCCCCTGGGAATGATAGATACTTTCATCAGGGGGTCTACCCGTTCAAGCAACCAGCTGACGATGGCATGACCGGCTTCATGATAGGCCACCCGCTTCCTCTCTTCGGGTGAAATGATCTTGTTCTTCTTTTCCAGACCCGCCACTATGCGGTCGATGGCATCGAGAAAATCCTTCTTTTCAACCTTGCTGCTTTTCCTCCTGGCGGCAAACAGTGCCGCTTCGTTACATATGTTGGCAATATCGGCTCCTGAGAATCCCGGCGTCTGCGCAGCAAGAAAAGACGGGGCGATGGATCCCTCCGCCAGGGCCAGCGGCCTGAGATGTACTTTGAATATGGCCTCTCTTTCCCGCATGTCCGGAAGTTCCAGGTAGATATGCCTGTCAAACCTCCCGGGCCGCAATAAAGCCGGGTCCAGCATGTCTGCCCTGTTGGTAGCCGCGAGAACAATGACGCCGCTGTTGGTGCCGAAGCCATCCATTTCCGTCAGCAGCTGGTTGAGGGTACTCTCCCGTTCATCGTTGGCGCCCGTATAAAAGGCATTCTTTCCTCTCGACCTGCCGACGGCGTCGATCTCATCTATAAATACGATGCAGGGCGCCTGCTCCCTGGCCTGCCGGAAGAGGTCCCGTACCCGGGAAGCACCTACGCCGACAAACATCTCGACGAACTCAGCGCCGGAAAGGGAAAAGAAAGGTACCTGCGCCTCTCCGGCCACGGCCTTTGCCAGCAAGGTCTTTCCGGTCCCGGGAGGACCTACGATGATAACGCCCCTTGGAATTTTTGCACCCAGCTTTGTATAAATATCCGGTTCTTTTAAAAAATCCACGATCTCCATCACTTCCTGCTTTGCCTCTTCCAGTCCTGCCACATCATTAAAGGTAACGTTACTCCTGTCCTCCTTTTTTTGCAGGATAGCCGTAGACCGGCCAAACCCGAAGGGGGAAGCGTTGTCTCCGCCCGGCATGCCATAGCTCTTTACAAGCTTCCTCCAGATAAGGATCAGCAGCGCCAGCGGCAGCAGCCAGCTGATGATATTAATAAAGCGATTGGCGCCCTTTGTATAGCCTACTTTGATCCTGCTTTCCGGCGGAAGTCCTTTCTGTGCTTCGTCGAGCCTCCGGTCAAGGGTTTCAACGGACCCGATGTTGAAAACAAAATGAGGTCCGGGCGTCACTTCTTTCCCTCCCCAGGGTTTCATCACGGGTCTGAAGTATGGATCATCCGCAAATCCCTGTTTGATATAGACTTCGGCCACCTGTCCGGCGGTCACCGAGATGCTATCGGCAGCATGTCTGGCAAGGATATTCTTTTCAAAGTCATTCCAGATGATGGTTCTGGGCATACTGGTGTGAGAGTCCTTTAAAAAGTACAGCAGCCCGAATATCAACAAGGCTGCCAGGTAGATCCACCAGGCGCGAAATTTCAGCCGGCGGTCTTTTTCTTTTTTATTATTTTTTTGTTGCATGACTTCTATCCTCTAAGTCTCAAAAAATTCCGTATCCTCATTTCGCCTCTCTTTCGCTGTCTTTCGATACTTTCCAGCGTGCCTATTTCACGGGCCAGGTCTATCTTTTTCCATTGTCCTTCCTCATACCGCAGCCAACCGCCTTCCTCCCTTCGCGTAAATACGTCCCCGATGGTGTCGGTGTAATAAGGTTTAGACACAGGTCTGGCGACCATATCCCTCCGCCGGCGATATACATTATTTGCGTAGGTTATATTCTCCGGCCGGCTGATGTCCTGCTCGTAGAGTCCATGACCGCTGAAATGATGCCAGATGTAGGGAGGAAGATAGGACGCAGCCCCCCACCATCCGGCCGACAGCTCCTTTTTACCCATGTTACCGCTGAACCAACCGGGATCGAGATCCTCGCCCAGGCACCAGCCAAACCACGGATTGTAGGACATACCGAAGCCCCACGTCCAGGACCTGGGATAAAAGACATTCCCGCTCCACGAAGGATAGTTCCAGCCTGTGCCGTATACGAGGGTCGGTCCGTCGACGTAGGCATTGAGATACCCTGAAGTATAACCGGTATGAATATAGTCGGGGGTTGCGAAGAAAATGTAGACATACTTGCTGAAATAAACGGGGCATGAGGGAGGAATAAGATCTACCTCTTCCGGTGTTTCCTCACAGACCGTCCAGGGCCCGGAGGGCCCTGGCGCCCTGAACCAAACGCCTTTATCCAGGCAATAAAACTGATCTCTCTGCCGCAGCACTACGGTGCCGGCATTAAGCGCATACTGGAGCTTCGTTCCGGGAATATCCGCAAATTCCGGCGGTCCGTCATAGCTGACGGATGTCTTAGCGCCTGCCCGTGATATGACGGCCGTCTGGGGTAACAGCGCATCCACGATGGCTTCTTTTGCTGCATCCG
>DASZVM010000008.1:0-5786 GCA_035547295.1 Puia sp.
GGATGGGATATCCGTCGTTGAAGGAGGACAGCAGCTGATAGCGGAACTCCGGACCTGCCTGCAGGCGCAGACCGTTGTGCAGTTTGTAGGAAAGAAAGGCTTCCAGGCCTCCCGTGAGGTTCCATTTCCTGAATTGAGAGGGGCCTTTTACATAATTGATATAGTCGGAAGTCAAAAGATAAGAATTGGTGCTCAGCAGATAGCCGGGCTGGATCGTGGCGCCTACATGGAGCTGGAGACGCTCGTTACCCATTACCCTCAGCTCGAAGCCGATGGGCGCGCTCAGCTGATAGAAGTCGTTTGTCAGGTGCTGTTGCGATCTGGGAGTAAAGGGTTGGTTGTTGGCCTGGGCAGCAACACTGTCAAGACAATACCCATAATAGGTATTGAGGTCGGAGGTCGCCTGCTGCGGGTTGGCAAATGCCTCTACGACATAGCGGCTGAAATTGAACTGCAGACCGGCTTTGACCGTCAGGTTGCGGGTGACCCTGTACAGCATCATGCCGCCTACTTCAAAACCAAGGGAAGGTGTACGATCGATATAGTCTTTTGCATCGCCCTTCATGTAATAGTTCTTGGTATTAGGCAGACCTCCGGAGATGCTCCGGTAAGTGACCGTAGGAGAGACATACATCTGAAAATATTTCCTGCCTCTTTTGGCTGCGGCGGGCATGTTATAAACGGCATAGTCGTAGAGCCAGTTTATCCGCTGCTGATCGGCTATGGCATCCGTGAAGACCACCTTCCCGCTGGCCGTCTTGCCTGTAGAGTCGACCAGTTTTTTGCCGTCTGTAACGGATCCCGAAGCCGGGCGGGTCACGGCGAGCGTGTTCCTCGAATGAGCATTATTACGGGCAGCATGGGAGAGAAGATCGATATCTTTTCCATTAGCGTTTTCAGTATACGCACCGGTCAGGGACCCGTTTGACGAAATGGTAAGCGGTCTGTCCGTGGAAGCGCCTGTCGCAGGGACATTACCCGGCGCGCCGGTGTTCCTGCCTGTCTGGGCTATATATCCCGCGGAGGCCGTAGCTGCTTCTTCCGTTACATTTCCGGCAGGAGGAACGGTGTGGCTCAACACCGTGATAAGGGGGATCGAAGGCGGCTGTGCCGGAAGGCTCACCACCTGGCTGAGCATACCGGAAATATCCGGATGGCTTTCCCCATGGGAGCTGATCCTTACATTTATTTCTTTATAGGAGCGATCGTCGGCGCCGGAGGTGCTGCGTCGGCCTGTTATGGAAGAAGTGGCTGTATTATGTCGTTGCCCGGAAAGGGATGCCAGCGGAGAGGTGTTCCCATCCTCATTATTGCCGGGATCCTGCGGGCTAAGGGTGGTAACCACCGTACGTTTTGCCAATTCTGCTTTGGAGGGGAAAAGTAATTCTCTGCCGGCGAAGAATAAAATGCCTATGACCAGCAGGGACATGCCCGATATGAACCATCTTCTTTTAGTATGCAACGAACCATGGATACCCTTCCATACCTTCTCAGAGGGGTACATTTTGTATTGCTCTGTTTTTTCCCTTAGCAGTTGTTCAAATTCGTCACTATAGAAGTTGCTCTCCTTCATTATCAAGCATTTTTAGGGATATTCTCATAGTTTGGATTTAGTTAACGGATAGCAAAGAGCCACTCAGTCTTTTCTCTTGGTTTTGGTAGTATTTTCTTTTTGATCAGAATATCTTCCAGCATTTGTTTAGCTCTGGTGTACTGGCTGCGACTGGTACTCTCTTCAATGTCCAGCATGTCTGCTATTTCCTTATGAGAGTACCCTTCGATGGCGTACAGGTTCAATACTGTGCGATAGCCGATGGGCAGGATGCGTATGCATTCCACGATCTGTTTGGCCTGTACGATGGAAGGGACGCTTTCTTCCCGCACCTGGATACCGCTGGCATGAACGATGTCGAGACTTTCATTGAAGCGCTTATTCTTTTTCAGGTTGTTGATACAGGTGTGTACGATGATCCTCCTGATCCAACCTTCAAATGCACCTTTGTTCTGGAAAGTATGCATTTGCGAAAAGACTTTAATGAACCCTTCCTGCAGCATGTCCTCTGCATCTTCTCTGTTGTGGGCAAACCGGTAACAGACTGCCAGCATCTTGGGGCTGTACCTGTTGTACAGTTCCCGCTGGGCAGCCGCCGAGTTTTTTAAGCAGCCTTGTAAAATGGCTTCTTCGGTCATGTGGTTACCGGAATTGGTTGCCCTGTAATTTAGACAATTTTTATGACGCAAAGCTGCATCCGGGCAAAAAAGATAGTGGCTGAAGACCAGCTGCGGCGGGCCCTCAGATCAGGATCTCTCCCGACATTTCGGGAGGGATCGGCAATCCCATGACTGTCAATATGGTAGGCGCAAGGTCCCCCAGCTTGCCGGGGCGGACCGTACCTTTCCACTCTTTGTCGATGATAAAGAAGGGCACCAGGTTCAACGTGTGGGCGGTATTGGGGGTGCCATCCTCGTTGACCATATAGTCGGCATTGCCGTGGTCGGCGGTGAGGAATACGGTGTAATCATTGTCCAGCGCGGCTTTCACGACTTTTTCCACGCACTGGTCCACCGTCTCCGCGGCCTTGACGGCTGCCTCCCAGACGCCTGTATGTCCTACCATGTCCGCGTTGGCGAAGTTCAGACAGATAAAATCGGCCGACCCCTGCCGGATCTCGGGCAGAATAGCTTCCGTCAGCTCGAAGGCGCTCATTTCCGGCTGCAGGTCATAGGTGGCCACTTTTGGCGATGGCACCATGATCCTTCTTTCCCCTTCGAAAGGCACTTCCCTGCCTCCGCTGAAGAAGAAGGTCACGTGCGGATATTTTTCCGTCTCTGCGATCCTTATCTGTTTCAGCCCCTGTCCGGCAATGATCTCTCCCAACGTATTCTTCAGATCGTCGTTCTCGAAGATGACATGCACTCCTTTGAAGCTTTGATCGTATTGGGTCATCGTCGTATAGTCCAGCGAGAGCTTTTTCATCCCCTGTTCGGGGATATCCGTCTGCGTTAGCACCTCTGTGATCTCCCGGCAGCGGTCCGTCCTGAAATTGAAGCAGAGGGCGAAGTCCCCGTCCTTTATCACGGCCAGGGGCTGCTGGTCCTCTCCCACGATGACGGTGGGTTTGATGAACTCGTCCGTTACGCCTGCTGCGTAAGCCTGTTCTACCGCGGCCAGGGCATCCGTGGCCTTTTGACCTGCGCCTTTTACCATGGCATCATAAGCCAGACGGACCCTCTCCCAGCGTTTATCCCTGTCCATGGCATAGTAACGTCCACTGACAGACGCAATCTTGCCTGTCGCCGCATTCAGATGTCCCTGCAGCTCCCGGATAAAGCCCAGGCCGCTTTTGGGGTCTGTATCGCGGCCATCCGTGAATGCATGTATATACACCTGTTCCAGGCCTTCCTGTTTGCAGACATCCACGATGGCTTTCAGGTGGTTGATATGGCTGTGTACGCCGCCGTCGCTGACAAGGCCCAGGAGATGCAGGGGCCTGCCTGCCGCTTTTGCGCCGCGGACCGCATTCAGCAGGACCTGGTTTTTGGCAAAAGAGCCTTCCCGGATGGCTACGTTGATACGCTGTAATTCCTGGTAAACGATCCTGCCGGCGCCCAGGTTCAGGTGGCCTACTTCCGAGTTGCCCATCTGGCCTTCCGGCAAACCTACCATTTCTCCGCAGGTTACCAGCGTTGTATTGGGATATTGCTTATATAATGAGCTGACAAAGGGAACCCGGGCATTCTGGATCGCGTCCGCTGACTTTTTCTTTCCTAACCCCCACCCATCCATGATGACCAAAATAACTTTCTTTTTAGACATAGATTTTTGCTTTAAATGCGAAATCGGCGGGGCAAAGGTAGGGAGAATCAGGATTAAAGGGACCCCCCGCACACCTCTTCATGGTATTTTTAACCCCGAAAAGCTAGTTTGGCATGTAATTGGCATTAAGCGAGGCGACTAATATTCTATTATATGAAACGCGTCCTCGGATTAGCGGTCCTATCTGTCGCGCTTGTCCTGGTTTCGTTCCGGCCTGATTACAACATAGACGACATTGCCCTGGCAATGCGATCCGGTAATATCAATCAACTAGCCCGTTATCTCGATACGAGGGTTGATATCTCTCTTCCGGAGAAAAGCGATACTTACAGCAAAAGCCAGGCGGAATTGATCATTCGGGATTTCTTCAACACCAATGTCGTCCGTAATTTTCTGGTCAAACATAAGGGGGAGAACAGCGGCCTGGAATTCTGCATAGGCGTTCTTCAAACCAGGAATGGCGATTACAGGACCACTCTTTTTATCAAGCAAAAAGGCGATAAGCTGCTGTTGCAGGAACTTCGCTTTCAATCCGCCCAATAACCCTCCGCCGCCGTCTTCCGTCCCTTTCCCTTCTTCAGCCTTCGTTCGCTTACGTACCTGACTTAAGTGAATTCATGTATCTTTACCGCATGTCCAACAATTTTGACGAACAATTACAATTCCTCGTGGGATCTGCCTTGCGGGAAGATGTTGGGGACGGGGACCATACTACTTTATCCTGTATCCCTCCTGACGCCAGGGGAAAGGCTGTCCTGAAGATCAAACAGGATGGAATCCTTGCCGGCATGGAGATAGCTGAGAAAATATTCAAATTGAAAGAGCCTTCTGCCGTTTTTACGCCATTCAAACAGGATGGGGATGTAATGAGGGACGGAGAGGAGGCTTTTGAGGCGGAAGCATCCGTTCATATCATCCTGCAGTGCGAGCGGCTCATCCTGAACTGTATGCAGCGGATGAGCGGTATCGCTACCCTTACCCGGCAATATGTCGACAAGCTGCAGAAGTATAAGACCCGTGTCCTGGATACCCGCAAGACTACGCCCAACTTCCGTCTCCTGGAGAAAGAAGCCGTACGCATCGGCGGCGGCATCAACCACCGTTTTGGCCTCTTTGATATGATCCTGCTGAAGGACAATCACATCGACTATGCCGGCAGTCTTGAAAAGGCCATCGAAAAAGCCAATGCATACCGGCAGGCCCATCGTCCGCATCTGAAGATAGAGGTGGAAACCCGCACGCTCGAGGAAGTCCGGCGTGTGCTGGACATCGGAATGGTGGACCGTATCATGCTGGATAATTTTACTCCCCGTCAGCTGTCCAAGGCCCTCGCGCTCATAGGCGAACGTTTTGAAACGGAAGCCAGCGGAGGCATCAACCTGAGCAATGTCGAGGATTATGCCCGCACAGGCGTGGATTATGTCAGCATCGGAGCGCTTATCCACCAGGCAAGAAGCCTGGACCTCAGTATGAAGGCGATCATCAACAATCCAAAACCGGTATGAGCAAGAAAAAACCGAATTCCTCCGGCATCGTTTATTCCACAGATCCGGATTTCAGAATGGACGAAGACCTTCCGGGGAAAGAGACCCTGCCTCCCCGTCAGCAAAAACTACGTATAAAACTGGATACCAAACAGCGGGCCGGTAAAGCGGTGAGCCTTGTAGAAGGCTTCCTTGGCACGACCGCGGACCTGGAAGAACTGGGTAAAAAATTAAAAGCTCATTGCGGCACCGGCGGCTCCGTCAAGGACGGGCTCATCCTTGTACAGGGGGACCACCGGGATAAGGTCCTGCAATGGCTGCTGAAGAATGATTACAGCCAGTCGAAAAAAGCCGGATAATAAGCATCATGAACAACCCTCTGTTCTTTGCCTTGCTGGTCATATTGTGTGTTGCCGGCGCATTGACGAGCCTCGTCAGTTTTGTGCTCTATCTCAAGGCCAGGACAGCGGAAAGAGATCATCCGG
>DASZVM010000009.1:0-6844 GCA_035547295.1 Puia sp.
GCCAATACCCGTAAGCCAGACTCAGGCGCCGACTTCCTGCCTTTACAAGGCACTGATTACGTAGAGTTTTATGTAGGGAATGCCAAGCAGGCGGCGCATTTTTATAAAACCGCCTTTGGGTTCCGGTCCGTGGCCTACGCAGGACCGGAAACAGGCAGTAAGGACAAAGTGAGCTATGTTCTCCGGCAGCAAAAGCTGACCTTTGTCTTTACCACGGCCCTTCGTCCTGACCATCCTATCGCCCAGCACGTACAATTGCATGGCGACGGGGTAAAAGCGCTGGCGCTGCGGGTGGATGATGCCGCTGGCGCCTGGAATGAAACCACCGCCCGGGGTGGCAAGAGCTGTATGGAGCCCGTTACGCTGGCCGATAAATGGGGAGAGGTGGTTCTCAGCGGTATCCATACTTATGGGGATACTATTCATCTTTTTGTCGAAAGAAATAATTACAAGGGCCCTTTCATGCCGGGTTTTAAGGAATGGAAGACGGCATATGATCCATCTCCCACAGGCTTGCTGTATGTGGATCACTGCGTGGGCAATGTAGGGTGGAATCAGATGGACCGCTGGGTGAAGTTCTATGAAGATGTGATGGGTTTCCGGAATATCCTGTCTTTTGATGACAAGGATATTTCCACCGAATATTCGGCCCTCATGAGTAAAGTCATGAGCAATGGGAATGGCTATGTAAAATTCCCGATCAACGAGCCGGCCGAAGGCAAGAAAAAATCACAGGTGGAGGAATACCTGGAGTTTTATAAAGGCGAAGGCGTACAGCATGTGGCGCTTGCCACGCACGATATCATCGAGACCGTCACGCAGCTGCGGGACAGAGGCGTAGAGTTCCTCCAGGTGCCGGCTTCTTATTACAACGATCTGCTGAGCCGGGTGGGTAGGATCGACGAAGATATCCAGCCCCTGAGGGAGTTGGGTATCCTGGTGGACAGGGACGATGAAGGATACTTATTACAGATTTTTACCAAGCCGGTGGAAGACAGGCCGACGTTGTTTTTTGAGATCATCCAACGCAAAGGGGCTCAAAGCTTTGGGAAAGGCAATTTCAAGGCGCTTTTCGAGGCTATCGAGCGTGAGCAATCTGCCAGAGGAAATCTCTAAGACGAGCTAGGAGGATTTGCCAAATTTTCGTTATAAAAACCTGTACATATTACAATATATGGCAGGTTTTTTGTTTATTTATAGTACCCTATAATATCATTGTGAAAAAGTCAAGAATAGTTAGACAGTATCTCGCTGCCCTGATAGGAATCCTTCTGTCTGTCACCCCTCGTCTATCCGCACAGACCTCGGTATCCACCATTCATTTTATCGATTATCAGCGTTCCATTCCCAAGATCAGCGATCTGCTCAATCGGAAAGAAGATACTTTGATAAAACAATTCCGGGAGAAAGGGCTGACCTGGCCCGCCAGGTACGTATATATCCGGTCGTTCAAATATGACAGTCAGCTGGAAGTCTGGGTAAAGAATGCCCAGGGGGAAAAGTACCAGCTCTTCAAGACTTATAAGGTTTGCGCGCTGGCAGGCACCCTGGGGCCCAAACGCATGCAGGGCGATTACCAGGTGCCGGAAGGGTTTTATTATATCAACGAGTTCAAGCCCCGCAGCGAATATCACCTTTCCCTGGGTCTCAATTATCCAAATGCCTCCGACAGGATACTCAGCGATTCCTCCCAGCCGGGCGGGGATATCTATATCCATGGCAGCTGTGTCACCACCGGGTGTATCCCCATCACCGATGCCCAGATAGAGGAGCTTTATATCCTGGCCGCTCACGCGAAGGATATGGGTGAGGATTTTATTCCCGTGCATATTTTCCCCGTGAATTTTAACAATGCCAGGAGCGTCGAGTATCTCAATAAATACCTTCAGACCTTTGCAGAGTATACACCTTTCGCCAAAAGCATGCGCAATGCTTTTTATTATTTTGAGAAATACAGGGAAGTGCCTTTTGTCATGGTCAACGGCAAAGGCGAGTATGTGACGGAAGAGGAGGCTCCTGAGGCAGAGGTAAAGGTGGCGAATGTAGAGCCGGTGAAGACCGAGAAGAAGGTGCAGCCGCAGCCCCGCGCTCAGCGTCCTCAGCGGGTGAATCCCATCAAAGAAGATGACCTGGCCAAGGTGGTGGACAAACTGCCCGTTTATCCGGGCGGGAATGGGGCTTTCCAGGAATTTCTGAACGGGCTGAGCAAAAAAGGATTGAAAGACCTCGACCAGGGTCAGACCAAGACCTTTGTAATGGTGGAATATGTCATCGACCAGGGAGGCAAGCCTGTTTATGCAAAGGTCATCCGGGGCGGTAATGAAAACATGAACGAAAAGATCGAAGATGCTTTTCTCGCCATGCCGCAATGGTCACCCGCCAGCCGGCTGGGTAAAAATGTGGCCATTCGTCTTAAGCAGACCCTCATGATCGGGGCGGATTAACGCATGAGCACCTGCACTGTCTCGGGCGTCTGCTGCCGTAATACGATGGTCCTCCCTTCAGTAAGCTTTTGTAATACCTCTTTATCGTAGTGCCGGATGGTCAGCAGGGTAAGCTCTTTTTCCACCTGTACATCGAAAAGGTCTGCAGCCGTGAGCGCCAGCTTCTCGATCTTTTCGGGTCTGTCATCCAGACATACCTGGAGGCTGACAGCGCCGCTCTGCATCAGGTTGGGCTTGATACGCAGCTCGGAGAAAAGCTGGTAAAGACCTGCCGTTCCTTTTTCTCCCACAAAGGAAAAATCCTTTGAATGCAGCTGTACCAACACCTGCCGTTGCTTTAATACGATGATGGGGGGAAGGCCTTTTAACGTATGGTTGTTGATAACGGTACCCGGCAGCGCCGGGTCCAGAAAACATTTTACATAGAGCGGGATCCCCTTATTCTGCAGCGGTTTGATGGTCTTTGGGTGGATCACCTGCGCGCCATAGTAGGCCATTTCGATGACCTCGTCGTAATTCAGCTCGCTGATGAACTGTGCATCCGGGAATTGTTTGGGGTCGGCATTCATGACGCCTTCCACATCCTTCCAGATCGTCTGGCTTTCCGCGTCCAGCATATTGGCAAAAACGGCGGCGGTATAGTCGCTGCCTTCTCTTCCCAGGGTCGTGCTTTCATTCTCCGACGTGGACCCGATGAATCCCTGTGTCACCACCAGCCGGGTGTCTTTGAACAGGGGAAGGACTTCCAGCCGGACCCGGTCTGCCGTGACCGGCCAGTCGATGGCGGCGTCCCGGAAATTATCGTCGGTGCGGAAAATATCCCGTACGTCGATCCATTGGTTGTCGATGCCTGATTCGGCAAGATAGGCGCTGATGATGGAGGTGGACAGCAGTTCACCTATGCAGACCACCTGGTCATAATAATAGTCGTAATCCCTTACGGGCTTATCGTGCAGCAGCCATTCCACTTCCGTAAAGAAATCCTTTAGCTGCGCTTCGGCTGCCAGGTAATTATTTACCAGGAGATATTTGGCTGTGGTAAGGTGACTGTCCTTCACCTGCTGGAATAAACGCAGGGCTTCTTCCCGGTGGGAGGCATAAAAGGCTTCCACCACTTTTTCCAGGGCGTTGGTAGTCTTCCCCATCGCGGATATGACCACCAGTATGTTGTCCCCGCTGTATGAGCGAAGGATGCCGGGCAGGCTTTGGATCCGTTCGACGCTGGCTGCGCTGGCGCCCCCGAATTTGAAGACTTTGTATTTGTTCATCGGGTGCAAATATAGCTTCATCATACGCTAAAATGCGTGCTAAAATTTGGGTAAACCCCCTTACATTTGCAGCTCACAGCTCGTAGCTCAAAGCTCATAGCTCAAAAATGCACGTATGAATGTCAACAGGAAAGTACTGACCCTCGATGAATTCACTATCCAGCAGCTGCGTATGTTCCCCAATGCTACGGGTGAATTGAGCAATCTTCTCCGGGATATGGGGCTGGCGGCCAAAAGGGTGAACGTGGAGGTCAATAAGGCAGGGCTGGTGGATATCCTGGGGGATGCAGGTACGGTCAACGTTCAGGGGGAGGACGTAAAGAAGCTGGATATATTTGCCAACAACCAGTTCATGGGAGTATTGAGACACGGCATCAGTTGTGCCGGCATCGGCAGCGAAGAGCTGGATGAATTCGTCGTATTCGACGACGAGGTCAGCAATAACTCCAAATATGTATGTCTGTTCGATCCGCTGGACGGCAGCGGCAACATCGACGTGAATGTTTCCATCGGGACCATTTTTTCCGTTTATCGCCGGGTGAGCGAAAAAGGCAAGCCCTGTACAAAGGAGGATTTTCTCCAGCCCGGCAGAAAACAGGTGGCCGCGGGCTATATCGTGTATGGGTCATCCACCATGATGGTGTATGCCACCCGCCGGGGAGTAAACGGTTTTACGCTGGACCCTTCCATTGGGGAATTTACCCTCAGTCATCCGAATATCAAATGCCCCGAATCGGGTAAGTTCTATTCCGTCAATCATGGCAATTTCTTCCAGTACGATGAAAAGGTGAAATCCTATATCGATGCCTGTCAGAAAAAGAACAGGGACAATGGCGGCCCTTACACGCAGCGCTACATCGGCAGCATGGTGGCCGATGTTCACCGCAACCTTATCAAGGGAGGCATATTTATGTATCCCGCCACCATCGATAAGCCGAAGGGCAAGCTGCGGCTGCTGTACGAATGCAATCCTTTTGCCTTTATCGTGGAAGTAGCCGGAGGACGTGCTACCAATGGCCAGCAGCGGATACTGGATGTTCAGCCCACCGAGCTGCACCAGCGGTCGGCGCTTTTCATCGGCAGCAGGAACATGATGGATGAGCTGGATACCTATCTGTTAAAATAGCTATTTATAAGACTTCCCGAATCCCGTAGAGAAGAACTTCGAGGTGTCGGCATCATCGGCATCGGTGCTGGTGCTTACGGAGCGCCATTCCCGCAATTCGGCGTCACGGACTGCATTTGCTTTTTCCAGGATGGCAATGGCTTCGCTGCCCAGCACCAGGTGTACGGGCGGCTGGGCCTCTTCTGCCAGCTTTACCATCACTTTAGCCGCCTTGACGGGGTCGCCTACGGGGATATACCCGCCGCTGCGGAAATACTCGCTTCTTTTTCCCACTGATTCCTCATATCCTTCTATCTCCGGTGCGTAGCTCATGGACGCCCCGGCCCAGTCCGTCCGAAAACCACCCGGCTCTATGCAGGTGACACGGATACCCAGGGGAGCCACTTCTTTTGCCAGGGCTTCGCTAAAACCGCCCAGCCCGAATTTCGCCGCCTGGTACATCGTCAGTCCCGCATTTCCTACACGGCCGCCCACGGAGCTCACCTGCATGATGAATCCGGAGCGTTGTTTCCGCATGTAGGGCAGCACGGCCCGGGTAATCTCGATAGGGGCGTACAGATTGGTGTCCAGCTGACTGCGGAACTGTTCATCGGTGAATGCTTCCGCGGCGCCAATGATGCCAAACCCGGCATTGTTTACCAATACGTCTATGCGGCCAAAATGTTCTACCGCATTTGCAACTGCCTGATACACTTCGTCCCGGCGGGTAACATCCAGCTTTTCAAGATAGAGCCGGTCCTTATATTTTTCCGCCAGATCGCTTAATTGTCGCGGATCCCGGGCGGTTGCCACCACGCTATCGCCTGCGGCCAGCACGGCTTCTGTCAAACTGCGTCCAAGTCCTCTCGAACTGCCCGTAATAAACCAGATCTTTGGCATAGTTTTTAATTTTAATGTACGGTAAAGTTACAATCACGTATATGCATTTGTTCATTGCCTTTTTATTACCTCTGTTCTCCCTGACCTCTTCCGTCCCTGCCCCTGTACATACATCCGGCGTCACCGCCTCCATGTCTGCGGACATCCTTCGGTATGTCAATGCCCACCGGCGTTCAAAGGGACTCAAACCCCTGCAGGCCAATTCCTTTATCTCTTCCGTAGCGTTGGGGCACAGCCGCGATATGCTGGCCGGCAGGACGCCTTTTGGTCACGATGGTTTCCGCACACGGATAGACCGCATAAAAAAACACTTCGGCGCCTTGCACGTAGCGGCCGAGAATGTAGCTTCCGGACCTATGAGCGCCCGGGAGGTGGTGGATGGCTGGCTGCATAGTCCGGGTCATCGCAGGAATATCGAAGGGGACTTTACCTTTACAGGTATCGGGCTGGCGAAAAGAGGGGACGGGATGATCTATTTTACGCAGATATTTACGCGCTGATGGGTTGATGGCCGGGCTCAAAACGGACCACAGGTCCGTTGTCCGATTTTTCGTACCTTCACATCATGAAGGAAACGATCATTTCCGTCAGGGACCTCCGGAAGAAATACGGTGATTTTGAAGCCGTAAAGGGCATCAGCTTCGAGGTGCAAAAAGGCGAGATCTTCGGTCTGCTGGGCCCTAATGGAGCGGGTAAATCCACCACGCTGGAGATCATCGAGACCCTGCGGGATAAAACGGCCGGCACCGTCATTGTCGACGGTTTTGACCTGGATAAGGACCCGGGAGAGATAAAAAAGATCATCGGCGTGCAGCTGCAGACCTCCGGCTATTATCCCGGGCTCAATCTGTCGGAGCTTATCCAACTGTTTGGCGGCCTTTACAATCGTCGTGTCCGTCCCATCGACCTGCTGGATACCGTCAATCTCCGGGAGAAAGCAAAGGCAAAGTTCAAGGAGCTCAGCGGAGGGCAGAAACAAAGGTTCTCCATCGCTACCACCCTGATCAACCAGCCGAAGATCATCTTCCTGGATGAACCTACCACGGGGCTTGATCCCCAGGCAAGACGCAATCTCTGGGATCTTATCAGGGAGATTCAGGCCAAGGGTACTACGGTCATTATCACCA
>DASZVM010000010.1:0-3998 GCA_035547295.1 Puia sp.
ATCCGCCACCAGGGAAAAAGGCGCCTGGCTGAGAAAAGAGGAGCCATCCGCCAGGTGAACGGGAATATTCGACTTCCTGAAATAAGACAGCAGCTCACGGCCAACACTATGCGTACGAAAGAGCACCGCGATGTCCGAAAAAGCATAATTCCCCTTATGGTGCGCCGTTCCGCCCGTCAACTGATGGAAACCGCCCACCAGCTTTTCGATCTCGCGTATGATGTAACGGGCCTCTGCCCCCGGGTCTTCCGCCGGGAAAAGCCTGATCCTGCCGCCCTGGGGACGGGTGGCCTGCAGCGCTACACCACTCTTAAAAGTATTATGCCCTATCACGCCGCTTGCCGCAGCCAGTATAAGACCGGGGCAGCGATAGTTTTCCGTCAGGGCCTCCACCCGGAACTCCTTCTCCAATTGAAAAAAGAGCTTCGTGTCACTCCCCCTGAACCCATAGATAGCCTGATCCGGATCGCCAATGGCCAGCAGGTTTGCCCCCTTTCCCAGACGACGGAAGAATTCATATTGCTGTGCATTGATGTCCTGTACTTCGTCGATAGCCATCGCCTTTATCCCCTCCACGGATCGCTGCAATAAAGCAGGCGCTTCCTCCCATTTACGGATCACGCGGCCTACTATATCCGAGAGGTCCACCGCTGCCTGCTGTTCCAGGTATGTCCGGTAACGTGAGGCATACTTTTGCATATCCAGGCTATTACTTCCCCCCGCATCCGTCCGTCCATCGAGACTTGCCTGCCCTTCGAACAATTGCTCTAATCCCTTGCATATCTTTTTATTATCCGCTGCTTTCAGCTCAGGGAACAGCATGCCCAGCACTATATGCCGGCTCTGTTCGTCATATACAGTATGCAAACGGGGATCATACTCCTGCAACAGCTGGTAGGCGATGGCATGGAAAGTGCCGATCCGTATCCCCTGCGCACCGGGTCCCACCAGGCGGACAAGTCTTTCCTTTATTTCCCGTGCAGCCTTATTTGTAAAAGTGATGGCCATCACCTCTTCCGGCTTCACTCCCTTTTGTTCCAGCTGACTTGCGATCCACCGCACCAGCGTGCTTGTCTTGCCTGTTCCCGGTCCGGCTTTTACCAGGAGCGCGCCGGATACCTGCGCGCTGACCTTTGTCTGCGCTTCATTGAGCTTCACCTCCACCGGGGCGGCGACGCTGTCCTGCCCCCGCGGCGTCTCATCCGCAACCCGGGGTCCATCGCCGGCAGCCCGAAGCTCATAGCTCACAGCTTGTGGTTTGCAGGTTGCCGCTGCCGGCGCTGCCTCCCCGAACATATACATTTGTCCCGTCAGCTTCTTCAGCTCACCCTCGCCAAAAACCCTGATCACCCCATACACCCCGTCATAGCCCGCCACCGGCCTGATCTCCTGCTGCCGCATCCGCCGGATAGCTTCTGCCAGCACAGCATTACCTTTCCGCTGTATATCCTCCACAGGCACTTCATTCAGAAGGCTGAACTCATTTCCAAACGTAGCGATCGCCTCCTGGAAGGCTTGCATCACTCCCTTGCTTGCCGGACCGGCGCCCTTGATCTCCGCCAGTATCTCGGGCAGCGGGATAATATAGCGGAAGTCACCCGGTGTTTCCGGTGTCTCCCTGTCGATCAGCTCCTCTACCCTGTTCAACACCCCGATGGTCAGCGGGTCCCCGCAGACAGGACAGCGACCTTTATGTTGCGCCGACTCGCCCGGCTGCAGCGAGACATTACAGGCCCGGTGACCGTCATGAAAGTATTTTCCTTCCTCCGGAAAGAACTCATAGGTCCCCATAAAACCCTTCCGCGTCTTCAATGCATCGAACAATCCATCATAGCTCCTTTCCGTATCAAACACATTCGCCTCCCTTCCCAGCTTCTGGGCGGAATGCGCATCGGAATTGGATATCAGCGTAAACCTGTCCAGCGCGCTCCACTTCCTGTTCATCACCGGGTCTGAGGACAAACCCGTCTCGATGGCAAACAGCTGTCCGCTGAGATCCCGGAAACATTCATCCACGCTGTCATAACCGCCTTTGGAACCCAGCGTGGAAAACCAGGGCGTCCAGACATGCGCGGGTATAAGATAAGCTTTCGGAGAAGCTCCCAGCACTATCTCCAGCAGATCGCGGGAAGGCAGACCCAGGATAGGCCGGCCGTCCGACTCCAGGTTGCCGATGGCAGCCAGCTTCGTATTGATACGGGCTACCGTCTCGAAATCCGGCGCATAGACAAGGTTGTGATTCTTACGTACCTTCTCCCCATATTTGTAAATGGAGCTGATCTCCGTGGTAAGACAGAAACGTACATCGATGTCATGTACGCGCAGTCCCGGCAGACCCGCATCCGCAGGCGGTTTTTTTAATCGGAACAGCCCGCTGCCATCCGGCTCCAGTTTTTCACGGATCTCTTTGAACCAGGCAGGATGGGTGAAGTCTCCTGTCCCTACTACATGAATACCCTTAATACGCGCCCATTGATAAAGGGACTCCAGGTTCAGGTCGCGGCTGGTGGCGCGGGAATAGTGCGAATGCACGTGCAGATCGGCAATGTATACCATAGGCAAGGGAATTAAGAACCTTTGGTTCTTTTCGGGCACAATTTAGCATATTTTAAAAAAAGACTATCTTACAGTCGATTGGTACGGCTTATTCAGTCAGGCCGTACCAGTAGCACCTCTTATGGAACAACGCACCCGTCAAAACTGTGTCTATATCCTGAAGACAGGGAAAGATCTGTATAAGATCGGCAAGACCCGTGATCTTCAACGGCGGCTTGCGAATTACCATACTCACCTGCCCATCCTTTTCCGTGTCGTCCGGCAATATCCCGCTGCAAATATGGACGAGCTGGAAGAAAGCCTCCACATCGTATTTCAGCACCGCCGGGTAAAGGGGGAATGGTTCAGGCTTACCGGCCAGGAGTTGATCATCTGCGATAATATCGCCCGCCATTTTGCGCTTGCCAAACTCCAAAAGACGGCTAAAGCCCGGGCGGTTGCAGAAGTCCATTATATCAACGATCCCCTCCTCCAGGTGATAGAAGCCAATGAAAAATATCTGCGGGACTATTCCCGTGTAGCGGAAGACATCAAGCTGGGACTTAGCATAAAAGAGATAGAAGCCCTCCACGAAGGCACCGTGAGCAAGGCCACCATCCAGACAGTGAGAAGGCTTCTCAGCTACCAGACTCCCAATTCGGCCTTTCTCAGCGAATGGTTCTATATCGTGGGCGATCTGGAAGAAGGTCTTAGCGAAGAAAAGATACTGGCGAAATACACAGGACTCGTCAGCCGCACCACGATAAGGATGGTCAGACGCATCCTGAGGAATCAGCTTTATTGACACCACTAAGAGTCCCGGATAGCTGCTTATTTGTACAGGTTCACCACGGGCATCTCCTGCACAGGGTCCATCAAATAAGTCAGCAGGCTGTTGTCTTCCATCATTTCGACGACCCTGAACCCGCGGTAAGCAGTACCCCAGCTGCCCCCGAAATGCCCGTCGAAAAGGAACGGCGTATTCCCCAGGAATTTTATTCCGTCCTGGTCGTGGTCATGCCCGTTGAAGATGGCCCGGATATTGGGCGTATCCCGTACCAGCTTTTGGAAAGCTGCGCCATCGACGCCATTTTCCGTCCATTTGACAGGGGTGATGTGCAGGAAAATAAAAATACTCCTGGCGTCCTTGTAGTGGGTCAGCTTCTCCCGGAACCACCCGACATCGGGTTCCAGGTATTCTCCTTTGATATTGGCCGTATTGCCCAGCAGCAGGACATCGTCGCCGATGCGCACGTCGTGGTTCACCGGCATGCCCCATACCGACGCCCACCGCTCATCCGTTACCCGGTCATGGTTGCCCTTCGTGACATACAAAGGCATTGCCAGCGTCTTCAGGATCCGGGCCGCCGGCTCCAGCATGGCCGGGTCATTGTGCATGAGGTCTCCATTGGCCACGCAGAATGCCAGCGGACGGGTGGCATGCAGGTCGTTGATCGCCCCCA
>DASZVM010000011.1:0-3860 GCA_035547295.1 Puia sp.
GCCGCCGCCCGTCCAGAATCCCTCTTTTGCAAGGTCCCAGGCAGCTGAAGCGCTCCAGAAATTACCGTACTTGCGGCCAGGAGCAAAAGCCGAGTACCCGTCGCGACGGTAGCTGCCGCTGAGGAAATATTTCTTGTCAAAATCATAATTCAACCGTCCGAATACAGATACAAGGTAGTTCGTGCCCAATTGTTTATTCGTATTGATAGAAGCATCCGACAACCAGCCGCCCTGTGTGTTGGTAAAGTACGGGTCGCTGAGGTTCGTACGATCGATGCCAAACCCTGTCGTGGAAGTGGATTGTTGTTCCGTCCCTGCCAGCAGACCTACCGTATGCCTGTCAGCGAAGATGTGGTCATATTGCCCCGTGGTGGTCCATATCCACCTTTTGTACTTATTCAGTGTGTTATATCCTTCACCGCCCGGATAGCCGTCCCCATTGAGAGGCGTATTGAAGAAATCGTTGTCTCCGTTGAGATTATCGATACCATACACTGTTCTCAATGTAACATCTGGTATGGGTTTCAGTTGCAGGTATACATTGCTCTGGATATGGTTGTTCTCCGTGGCAGTATGGCTATTGTTTATCAGCACCACCGGGTTGTAATAACTGATGCCCGCATTGACATTGTTCATGGCCCCGATGGCAGACCCATCTATATTGTAGCTGCCATCGTTATTGTAGGGTGAAATATTGGGAGGCAGGATCAGGGCAATACGGCCCAGGCCGCCCGTAGCATACGCTTCTCCCGGCAAAGACCCTGTGGAAGTGGCAGCCTTGTTGATCTCATTGGAATAGCCGGCTGTAGCTCCGAGAGAAAGGATCTTCGATACTTTATGGTCGAAGTTGAAGCGGAAGGTCTTTCTTTCAAAAGTGTTCGTTACGATAATGCCCTGCTGTTTGGTATAGCCGGCGGAAAGATAAAAGGTAGTGTTCTCATTACCGCCGGAAACACTCAGCGAATGATTGTGGGAAATACCCGTACGGTATACATAATCCTGCCATTTGGTGTCGATGGGTTTGCCGTCAGGCCCGTTGGTCGGCAGGAAGTGCGCTGCTGTCGTGGGGTCGGCAGGAGGGTTGTTGGTAACTCCCTCATTCTTGATCATCATGTACTGATCCGCATTCAGCATCTTCCACAGACGGTAGGCTTTCGTCTGGCCGACCCATCCATCGTAAGTGACCTTTGCCTTACCCCTTTTACCCTTTTTCGTGGTGATGATCACCACTCCATTGGCAGCACGGCTGCCATAGATCGCCGTGGCAGCAGCGTCCTTCAATACATCCAGGCTTTCGATATCAGCAGGGTTGATGCTTGCCAAAGGATTGGCGGCTGCTTCAGACATGCTCTGATCACCTGTAAATGTGGGCACTCCGTCAACCACGATCAGCGGATAGGAGGATAGAGAGATTGAGTTTGTACCGCGGATACGAAAAACCGGCGGGTTATTCAGCACCCCGTTAGCCTGGGTGATCTGTACCCCGGCGGCCTTTCCTCCCAGCGCCGCATCAAAGCTCTGTACAGGGTTCTCGGCGATCTGGCTGCCCTTGATGTTAGCGATATTGCCCGTAACATCGGACTTTCTCTGCACGCCATAACCGACCACCACCACCTCGGCAAGACTTGAATTCTTCCGGGTGACGGTGAAATCAACGGTACTCCCGGCGCCAACGGCAACCTCTTTGAGCTCGATGCCGGCCCCGGAAACGATCAATGTCTCTCCGCTGTTCGCCCGGATGGAATAGTTCCCATCAGCGTCAGCGCTGACACCTTTCTTTGTACCCTTTACACGGATGGTGGAGAATGGGACAGGTTGACCTTGCTGGTCGATTACCCGTCCGGTAATAAGCTTGGTTTGAGCAAATGCTAATACAGATGACAGTACCAGCACTGCTAACAGTGTTAGAAGTTTTCTCATGTGACAGTAATTTTGATTTTACTATTGAACCAAAAATATGGATTTTAGAAAATCAGCAAAAAAAAAGTTAAAATATATGAGCGTGTAAAAAAATTCAAATTTTATAGCTAATTGCAGGACAGATCATTAAAATATGTCCCAGATTAAAAAAATAATATTTTGAACGGTAATCCACCCGAGCCTTCTCTGCAGTTTTACCGCAGTATCTATTCGTTTGTATGCAATCTAATCCCCGAATTGTACCTTTGCGCCATGGAATTATTAGACGGTCAACTCGTTTCAAAGACAATCAAGGAAGGGCTAAAGCTAAAAGTAGGACAACTGATCGTTGAAGGCAAAAAAGTGCCGCACCTGGCCGCCGTGCTGGTAGGCAACAACGGCGCCAGCGAGACCTATGTGGGGGCCAAGGTAAAAGCCTGTGCTGAAATAGGCTTCAAATCCTCCCTCCTCCGGCTGGAAGACGACATCAGCGAATCACGGCTCCTGGGTATCATCGAAGACCTGAACAACGACCCCGACGTAGACGGCATCCTGGTGCAGCTGCCCCTGCCCAAACATATTTCGGACGAAAAGGTGATCAATACCATTCACCCCGCCAAGGACGTGGACGGCTTTCACCCTACGAATGTGGGAAAAATGGTACAAGGCCTGCCTACCTTTATTTCCGCTACCCCGCACGGCATCCTGCTCTTGCTGGAGCACTATAAGATAGATACAAAAGGCAAGCACGCAGTAGTCGTCGGAAGAAGCAACATCGTAGGCAGACCCATGAGCATCCTGCTCAGCAGCAATACCTCTACAGGCAACTGCACCGTGACCATCTGTCACTCGCATACCCGCAACCTCGCCGAAATATGCCGGGAAGCCGACATCATTGTAGCAGCCCTGGGCAAACCCGAATTCGTAAGGGCGGACATGGTAAAGGAAGGCGCCGTCATCATAGATGTCGGCATCACCCGCGTCCCCGATAGCACGAAAAAGAGCGGCTTTGCCCTGAAAGGCGATGTAAAGTTTGACGAAGTGGCTCCCCGCAGCAGCTATATCACCCCTGTACCCGGAGGGGTCGGTCCCATGACCATCGCCGCCCTGATGAAAAATACCTTCATAGCCTGCGAAGAGAGGAGTGGAGGCAGCCTTATTTAATCACCAATGCGATCCGTCATGTCAGAAGCTATCATTCCACGGCAGACAGATACCCTGCCCGTAATGGAGGCATTCTATACCATCCAGGGAGAAGGCTGCCACCAGGGGAAAGCAGCCTATTTCATCCGCCTGGGCGGCTGCGACGTAGGCTGCGTTTGGTGCGACGTAAAAGAAAGCTGGGATGCGGCCTCCCATCCAAAACGATCCATAACAGACATCGTAGCCGCAGCAGCCCGCTTCCCCGGCCGCATGGCAGTGGTCACCGGAGGCGAACCGCTGATGCACGACTGTACCGCCCTCACCGGCGAATTGCACAACGCGGGGTTCACCACCAATATCGAAACGTCCGGTGCCTGGCCGCTCAGCGGGGATTGGGACTGGATCTGTCTTTCCCCGAAAAAGTTCAAAGCCCCCCTCCCGGAAATACTGCCAAAGGCCAGCGAATTAAAAGTAGTCATCTACAATAAGACGGACTTTGAATGGGCCGAACAATGGGCTGCCCTGGTATCCTCCGGTTGTATGCTGTTCCTGCAGCCCGAATGGAGCAGGTCCGCCGCCATCACCCCCCTGATCATCGAATACATCAAGAGCCACCCCCAGTGGGAATTTTCCCTGCAGTTGCATAAATACATAAATGTACCATGACCTCCGGAGAGAATAAATCTTTATAACTTACGTTAACATATTGATCTGTAACTTTCCAATATGAAGAACCGCCGCTTACTCCTGATCATTCTATTTATCGCAGCTACCCCGGCGGTATGGGCTCAGTACAGACCCGATAAAGTAAGTAAAAA
>DASZVM010000012.1:0-4319 GCA_035547295.1 Puia sp.
GGTCGTCCGTTGAAGTCGCCTGGGTTGTTCCTTTTACGGATAAGGTTACGCCCGGAAGGGGGTTGCCCCGCTGGTCTGTTACAGTCCCCCTGATGGTCCGGCCATCCTGTGCCATGACAGGATATCCTGCAACCAGGATAGCCAGGAGAAAAAGAGTGAGGGTGGTTGCGACGGAAAAGGAGTTTTTCCGTTCAGCTGGAAATGTCCATTGCATACGGCTACTGTTTTGGTTGTGGAATAAAATAAAATCAAAACTAAAGCAATCGAAAGTTGTTTAAAGTTAAGTTAGTATTAAGTATAAACTATTTAAATCCCATTTTGAAAGATTTATAAATATGTTTTAAGTACTTCTTTCCAGACGGCATATCCCCTGCTGTTGAGGTGCAATCCGTCCGTGGTATAGTCAGCGTTCAGTTTGCCTGTGGTGTCCAGGAAATGATCGTGCAGTGCTACCAGGCTGATATGATATTTTGCAGCCAGCTGTTCGATCCCTTCGTTGACGGCCTTGATGTGCCCGTCCTTATTATAATGAGTAGGATGCTGGGTAAAAGTATTGTTCACGGGCAGCAGGGTCTGAAAATAGATCTTTGTCCGGGGGGACCCCTGCTGTATCCTTTGTATCATCTGTTCGTGGTTCCGGAGGATCAGGCTGTCCGGGATATTCCTGCCGATGTCATTGATGCCTATCAGGATAAAGACCTTTGCGGGATGGCCTTCGACGACCTCGTCCAGCCGCTGGAGCACGCCATTGGTGATGTCCCCGGATATGCCCCGGTTCCGGGCCCGGGGCAATTGCAGCAGCTCATTCCAGTCCACGCCGGCGGTGATGCTGTTGCCGAGACAGACGATGTCTTTTGTCGAATGTTTATAGCTTCTGAATAAGGCAAGGCGCTGCGTGTAGCTGGGGGGGCGATAGCTGCTGTCCCAAAAGGATGTTTGGGCATGGCCAACGATAGCAGCCAGTAAAAGCAGGATAGTGCAAGCTTTATTCTTCATATCTTTTCTTTCGTTAGAATTCAAAAATATAACAAAAAGAAAGAAAAAGAAAATAATTTAAAGAAAATTAAATAAAATTAAAGTCGGTCTATTTTACATGGCATGGTTTTTTTGAACGAGGTTGAAAATCCACGCCCATGTTATCCAGCGCCCGGAAGCTTTTTGTATTTGCCTTTTTTCTTGGACTTGTTGTCGCCTGTAAAGATCGTACACGGCAGCAGTCGAATTCTTCGCGGGAGCCAAGCCGCAAGGGAGCCATCCCCCGCAACACGGGCATCCGGCCGGCTGAAGCCTACAGTGACCTGTTGCTGGACAGCAGCACGCTGGAATCATTTATCGGCCGGCAAAACCTGAACGATACCCTGGCCCTGTATTTCCGTAATTTCTATAACAACAGGAACTTTCAATTCGCATGGTTCAATAGCGACGGTCTGACAGAACAGACCCTGGCCTTCTCCTCTCTCTATAATTATAGCAAGGACAGCAGCGTCCATCGTAAATGGCTGGATGGACAGCTGGACTCGCTGCAAAAGGCGGATACCCTGGCTCCCCGGGCCACCGACCCCGCCATCGTGCGAACAGAATTACAAATGACCTGGCGGTTTATCAATTATCTCAACCGCCGGTATGCGGGTGAACATGAAAAGACGGCGGCGCTGCTGAATTTTATCCCTGTCAGAAAACGGGACCCGATGGAAATGGCAAAGTCCATTCTTTCAGACGAAAAAGATAAGACGATGAACCCCTGGTACGACAATCTGAAAAGTCAGCTGCAGCGCTATGTGGACCTGGCTGCCGCGGGGCCCCTGAAGGAACTGCCGCACCCGGGAAAGAGCTTAAAAAAGGGAACACGGGCGCCGTTGGTTGCGGAGATAAAACGCCGTCTTGCCCTTACAGGTGAGATGACAGAAGCAAAGGATACTTCCACACTCTTTGACGATGGGTTGCGAAAAGCCATCCGGGTCTTCCAGGCTGCCCATGGACTAAAGCCGGACGGAAGGATCCAGCCATCCCTGATCCACGCCCTGAACGTACCGCCTATCGTAAGTATCAGACAGATATTGATGAACCTTCAGCGAATGATATGGATGCCTCCCGTTGACGAAGCAGGAAAGAACAAGCTCATTGTGGTGAACATACCGGAATTCGAGCTCCACGTGCTGGATGACCAGCGTAAGGTATTTGACATGAACATCGTCGTTGGCAAGGAAGGACATAGCACAGTACTTTTCTCAGGCATGCTGGACAGGATATCCCTCAACCCTTACTGGAATATACCCAGGTCGATCATAGTAAAAGAGATCATGCCTGAGATGGAAAAAAATAAGGATTATCTCCAGGAGCATGAAATGGAGATCACAGGCGAGAAGGATGGCATACCGGTGATACGGCAGCTCCCGGGTGAAAAGAACGAGCTGGGTAAGATAAAATTCCTCTTCCCCAACAGCTTCTCCATCTACCTGCATGATACGCCGCACAAAGACCTGTTCACTCTGACAGAAAGGGCCTTTAGTCATGGCTGTATCCGCGTGGCTGATGCCCGGAAGCTCGCTCTTTATCTCTTACAGCCAATGTCAGACTGGGATGAAGAGAGGCTCGACAGTATTCTTGCTACCCAAAAGGAACAAACAGTGCGGCTGCAGGAACCTGTGCCTGTGCTCATCTGTTATTTCACCTGCTGGAAAAGCGACCAGCCTGTCCTGGAATTCAGGAAGGATATCTATGGTCATGACGAGCAGCTGGCACGGCGGCTGTTCAAAGATTAATATCTCATTAAAATTCATTTTGTTAATGACATGTTACGGAGTTCCCGGCAAGCAACCGTAATGTAATTTTATTCGTGACGAATAAAAAAATATCCATCAACATTATGAAATTTTCTACCTGCAGACGACTGCTTATCGCATTCCTGATGACAAATTGCCTGACGATGATCGCAAAAGCCCAGGTGCAGATCGGTATAAAAGGGGGGTTGAACATCGCCGAGATGCTGACCAGCGGGAACCCGACTACCGTCATCAACGGGACTGACCAGCACTTGAAATACTTTCCATTCACCTCTTTTCATGGCGGAGCATTCGTTTATATACCGTTTGCAAAAAAATGGGGTTTGCAGCCGGAGCTGGTATTCTCCGCCCAGGGGGCGACAGGGAAGCCTGTACAGAATTACCTGGTCTCCATCACGGAAGAAGATTACCGGTTCAGCTATCTCAACGTCCCGATCCTGGTAAAGTACAAGCTACCTGCAGGTTTTTTTGCGGAGACGGGTCCCCAGGTAGGGCTGCTCGTACACGCAAAGGTCGGTGAAACGTTGGTGGGCTCCACAGGCACTGTCAACTATAGCGTAAAGAATATGCTTAAATCCACTGACTTCAGCTGGACGTTGGGCGCGGGTTACTGCAGTCCTTTTAATGTGGGTTTCGATATCCGTTATAATCTTGGGTTAAGCGATATCAATGGGTCATCGGAAAAAGATCAGGCCAGCGCTCCCATCCCCAACAGCACGATAAAGAACAGTGTCTTCCAGATCGGTGTCTTTTATATTTTTGGGAAACCGAGGTTCAATCCTCCGGCGCCGTCGGAGTAGACAATGTTTAATCGTCTTTTGAGCCTAAGGGGGTTAAAATAATAAAGTTATTATGAAAGAAATCAGATTTTCCCTTGATGACCAGGCTTTTCAGCAATTAAAACATAATACTGATAATGCTAAGATCTCTACTATCGCAGGCGAGGCGCTTGCTCTTTTCAATTGGGCAATAGGAGAAGTAAAGAATGGAAGGATCATCGTTTCAATGGATAAGGCTGAAGATGATATAAAAGAGATCGTTACGCCTACATTGCAGAAATATAGCAGGAATACGGCTTCAACAAAATCGAATACACCGGTTACAGCATCAGGATCAGATGCTGATCTTGACACGCTATGATCGTTAAGGCGGCATCTTATCTTGCGTAAGACTGCGCCCGGGCAAACCGCATCTGACTGAAATTAAACCCTCCTTTATCAGCAAGCACTCTCAGCTGCTGTCGTCCGGCCTTTAGCCGTATATTTTTTATCACCACGGTACTGTTTACGGATACGTCCGTAGCCACGGGCTTGTCATTGCACAACAACGACAGCTGCCCTCCATTACTTCCCGGGGCCATAACGAATGTGATATCATATACCCCGGGCGTCACCACATCAACGGTATACTGCAGCCATTCCCCGTCCTCGATGCTGAACACATCATATCCAAGCGTGTCTTCCTGTATATCCACACCATCATTCCGGTAGGCCCGTCCTCTGTTGCCTGTCGTACGTACGGGCGGAGAAACATAAT
>DASZVM010000013.1:0-11532 GCA_035547295.1 Puia sp.
TGATTCTCCTGGTAGGAGGTCTGTGTCTTAAAATTGAACCGCTGCCCCTTGTATGATGCCGATAAGGAAGACTGAAAGGTATTGTCCACCATCGTCGTCCTTGCATTCTGGTCCAGCTTATAAGGCTGCTGAAAGACCGCCGCCGGGTCAGCCACCAGCGGGAAAGCGCCGTTGTTGCGGTTGCTGCGATGCTTTATATTCAGGTCCAGCATCCAGCGGGCGCCCGGAAGATATTTCAAGTAATAATTGCCGGTATAGCTGTGCTGCTTGTCATAGGAAGACTGGTCGTATTCATTGGTATAGTAACCATTACGGCCTTCATACAGACCGGCGGCGCCCATGAACAGCTTGTTTTTAACCAAAGGAACACGTAACCCGGCGGAATAGCGCTGCAAACCATGATTTCCTGCGCTGATCTCCGCAAATCCGCTGACCTGGTTCCCCGGTTGACGGGTAATGATATTCAGCACGCCGCCCATGGCATTGCGGCCATACAAAGTTCCCTGGGGCCCCCGTAATATCTCGATCCTTTGTATATCGAAGAGCGAAGGGATATAGGTATCCAGACCGAATTGATTGATACCGTCGATATAGGTGGCTACGGCAGGATCATAAGACGTGGATGTAACGCCCCGGATGGAAATGACATCTCTCCCGTCTCCCGGGTCCGCGGCATAGAGACCGGGCACGACACCCGATATATCCTTATTATTCCACAGCCGGAATGCATGCACCTGGCTGGAGGTAAAGGCTGTGACAGCGATGGGGACCTTCCCCAGCGGCTCTTCTCTTTTCTGCGCCGTGACCACCACTTCATTCAGCGAGGTGACGGAGTCGGCGGATTGACCTTCCACACCCCCAATGAATACGAACAGATAACACAACAAAGTCAAACTTACCCGGCTATTCCCAAACATGTAACTCAATTATCGGTTAAGCAATCGGATATACCAGGATGCGACAGGAACATCCTGAGCTTCAACATCCCTTTTTGTACCCACAATATACAGCTTATGCCACCCTCCATCATTCACCGGCAGGATAGGCGCGCGTACCACCTGCGTATATTGTTTCCCGTCGGCAGAGGGTTTAGCCCCCTTTCCATCGAATTCGATATCGGCGATCTTCTTGCCCGTGATAGTGTCCAGGTACACCTCCATATGATATGCAGGCCCCGGACGGCCATTCCAGCTGATGCTTATTTCAGCACGCACGATCCCGGTCAGATCGAGATGATCCCGGTGGAATGGGCCCTTCATGGTCGAAGTCCGCCGGAAGGAAAGCCTGGAATTACGAAGCTCAACCAACCCGACACCAGTAAGGGGGCGGACATTATCTCCACCCTTATTTGTAAAGGAAGCCGTGATGGTGAGCACACCATTGTCTTTTACAGGATGATGCATCGTTGGATCTACCGTTCCGCTGGCCGGCAGGGACTTGATGGTTTGCTCCGCGCCGGAAAGCGTTTTTATCCAGGAGATTATTTGCCGGATATCATCTTCTTTCAGCGCCGGGTGCGCAGGCATGGCTACTTCACCCCAGTTGCCGCTGCCGCCCTTTATTACTTTCTGCATGAGCTTGGACACCATATCCGGGTCTTTAGCATAACGTTTGGACACGTCTGTAAAAGAGGGTCCGATGGACTTCTCATCTATTTTATGACAGGTTTTACAATCCAGCGACAACATGATATTCTTTCCTTCAAAAGCTCCGCTCAACACCTGGTGCCCCTGAGAGGCGGCTGCTTTGTCGGAACCTTCCACATAGTCCGCCGATACCACGAGCCCCTTCATATCCTTTGTTTTCCCACTATCCGCGGGATCATCCACAAGGACGGAATAGCCGACGGGCTGTCCTTCGAAATAGAAGCTGCGATTACCCTTTATCTGTACCTGTACGGTAGGAATGATATTGCCCGCATAGATACTGACGATATTGCTTTTCACAGGCGTATGCTGTCCATCGGACACGCCGACAGTAAGCGCATAGTCGCCCGCCTTGGTAAATGTATAATCCAAAGAAGGTACCGTTGTCTCCTGTGTATGCCCATCGCCGAAGTCCCATATATACTTCAGCGCATCTTTTTCCATATCTTTTGCCTTAACGCTCATATGCACCTTCATCGGCAGAAGCCCCGAGATCTTATCCACCTTAAAGCTGTCGACCATCGGAGCGACATTGCCCTTGTTAAAGTCGATACGGGAAATGCCCGCATCAGGGTTCTTTTGGAACCAGCCGTTGCCATATTCAAGGACGTACAGCTTGCCATCGGGTCCCAACTCCACATCTACAGGTGCATTGAACTTGGTATGCTCCAGGAAAGGTTCCATATTATCCAGGTCGCCATTCGGCAGCATCGTCACCATTTTAAACCATCCTCTTACCCAATCGTACATAAGGAATTTTCCGTTGTAATAGTCCGGCAGCCGGGTGCTGTCCGGATAGAGGTCTGAATAAAATACAGGACCTGCCATGGCACAGCGGCCGCCGCTGCCCACCTGTGGAAAATCGGCGGAGGGTGCATACGGGTACCACACAAAGGCCGGTTGAGCGGGCGGAAGGTCCCGGAGACCGGTATTATTGCGTGATTCGTTTACAGGCTTTGCCGGATCGAAGAGCGGGCCGTTCTCTCCCGTTTCATAATTATGAAGATGATAAGGATAATTATTGCCTACGAACAAAGGCCATCCAAAAAAGCCCGCTTTCCTGGCCTGGTTGACCTCATCATATCCTCTCGGACCTCGGGTGTCAAGGCTGTCATTGCTGGCATCCGGTCCCACCTCTCCCCAGTATAAATAACCGTTCTTCTTATCCACCGCGATACGATAGGGATTACGATCGCCCATCACATAGATCTCCGGACGGGTCTTGGCTTCCCCCTTGGGGAACAGATTGCCGTCGGGTATGTCGTAAGTGCCGTCAGGATTGATCTTGATACGAAGGATCTTGCCCCTGAGGTCATTGGTATTGCCTGCACCGCGGCGGCTATCATATTGCAAATGCCCTGGTCTGTCATCCAGAGGTGCGTACCCATGGCTGGGATAAGGCGTATTAGGCTCGTCAAAAGGCGTGGAGTTATCCCCCGTGGAAACAAACAGCGTATTGTTCGGACCAAACGCGATAGAGCCGCCCGTATGACAGCATATCTCCCGCTGGGAAGCTACTTCCAGCACCACCTTTTCCGACTTACGGTCGATGGTGTCCCCTGTCAGCGTAAACCGCGAAAGACGGTTGACAGAAGTATCGACAGGGCTATAGTACATATAGACAAAATGATTTTTTGCAAAATCCGGATCGGCCTGCACTCCTAACAACCCCTCTTCCGCATTGACATTGGGAGTATGAAGGGTCTTGAAATAGACATCCAGGAATCCCGCCTGCGTCACCTGCTGGGTAGCATGATGATAGAGCAGGATCTCGCCCCGGCGCTGAACGACAAGGATATCCAGGTTGGGAAGTATCGTCATTTCAGTGGGTTCGAAAAAGACACCCTGCGCCAGGGTCGTTTTAGTAAAACTTTCTTCTTCCGGCACACGAAGCGTGGTTAGCCTGTCATATTTCAGCTGATCATTTTCCCCAATGGCATAACGGATACCTTCTGTCAAAGACCGTACACCCGCTGTATCCGCAAAGGATGACAGCGAATCCATGTACCAGGCTCTGCCGCCGTCATACTCATGGCTGAATACAGTCTTCCGGCTGCTGTCGTCGCCTCCGATCATTCGCCTGTACCATCCCCATTCATATTTTGAAGTGTTGGCTGACCGGACCCCGGCATATCCACCGCCGGCCTGAATATAACGCTCAAGATCCGCCTGTCCATAATTGTCAAGGGTATTGCCAGGCGTGTTTAAAAAGACCACCGCCGAGTACAGCTTCAGACTGTCCTCCCTGAAATAAGCGCTATCGGAAGTAACATCCACCTGCCATTCACCCTTCGATGACAGCAAGGACGTATCCACATCGAGCTTGCTATATACCAGCACACGGGGTTTGCCGGGGCGGGTATGATTACAGCTGAAAAGGATTGGTAACAAAAAAAGGAGGGAAAAGGGTAGCAGCAATCGCCGGAACATGATCATAATTTAGTGTTAACGAAGTGAATGAAATGCATAGTTACTGATTTTTACCATAACTATGCAATCGGTGGCATTAAAATATGTCCTACCTTGTTCCCTATTTCAAAATTCCCGGCAGATCACAACGCCGAGCGTACCAGTCCGCCCTCAACCCGGATAGCGGCCCCATTCGTAACGGATGCCAGGGGACTGACCAGGTACACCGCCATGCTGGCTACCTCTTCCGGCGTGGCAAAACGCTGGATAAGAGAGGTGGGACGGAATTGCTGAAAGAATTTCTTTTCCATCTCTGCAAAATCAACATTCTCCTGTTCCGCCAGCGCATTCACAAAATCACCCACGCCCCTGGACTTTGTCGGACCCGGCAGGATGGTATTGACCGTGACATTCGTACCTTTTGTCAGCTCTGCAAGACCTCTGCTGACGGCGATCTGTGCCGTCTTGGTCATGCCATAATGGATCATTTCCTCCGGGATAAAGACCCCCGATTCACTGGAGACAAAAAGGATCCTCCCCCAATCTTTTTTTAGCATTTCCGGAAATACCTTGCGCGAAAGCCGGACCCCGCTCATTACATTCACATCAAACAGCCGGAACCAGTCCTCATCGGGAATGTCCGCAAAAGCCTTTGGCTCGAAAATGCCCACATTATTGATAAGTATATCGACAGCCGGTAATTGATCAAGCAGCCGGGCGACATCCTCCTTTTTGCCAAAATCCGCCGCAATCCCCGAGACCCGGGCATTAGGATTGGATTGCCGCAGGCCCGCGACGGTCTTATCCACCGCCTCCTTTGTTCTCCCATTGACGATAACAGTCGCATTTTCCCGAAGCAGCGCCTCCGCGATGGCCAGCCCGATGCCGGCCGTAGAGCCGCTGATAAAGGCCGTTTTATCCTGAAGTTGAAGATCCATTTGTGTATTTTTAATTTGGAATTAAATACATCCAAGCATGATTATTGTTCATTAAACAGAATTCTTCACAAAACACCACCACCATGATCCAGGTACAAGAGACCTTTGTTTGCAAACCCGGTAATGCATCCAAACTGGCAAAAAAATTCAAGGAGGCCATGGCTGAGGCCGGCGAGCAGGCGACCATCCTCACCGATGTGACCGGCCAATACAATCGCGTAATGATCATCACCCAATATGACAACCTCACCGCCTATGAAAAGAACTGGGAGAAATACAAAGAAAATCCCGAAGCGATGAAGAAAATGGAGGCTGCCATGGCCGGGTACCAGGACATGTATCTCACCGGATCCCGTGAGATCTACCAGATCTGGTGATCATACGATCTCAGTCCTCATCCTGCCCGATGATATTCTTCATTTTGCGGTTAATGGCCAGCCGCCTTGCATATACCAGCCGGTAATTGCCGGCCGTGATGGAATACCTATAGTCGAACTCCTTTCCCTGTAATTTCATGCCCGTAGTGAGCCAGGCCAGGCTCAGGCCCCATTTGTTCGTATTGTAGCCCGCCGCCAGGCGCAGCATATACCGCGGAGAGATCCCGACCTTATCACCTCCCGCACCCGTGCCCGTCTCGTGGGAGAACCGAAGGTTGAGATTGGTTTCGAATGAGCCCAGTATAAAGTAATGTTTCCGGAGAACCAGGGTATAAGCATAGCCGATGCCGGGACCTATCTCAAACAAATGAAACTTGTGGATATTGCTTCGGTTGTATAAAGAGTCCACTTCGTAAGGAGCAAAAGCGCTGTCCCCATGGATGGCAGTATAAAACACTTCCGCTCCCAAAAGGAAAGAGCCCGCGGATCGCTGCTGCCAGGCATTTTGCGATAATCCTGCTCCATAGCAGAACCGCCGGTCGTTAAGTACCCGCTGGACCGAAGTCCCCACCAGGCTCATCGCGAGGTCCGGACGGAGATAATAGGCATGACTGTCATTCACTCCCAAACCCCGTGTGCCAAGATGATAACCCTTGTAGAAAGAAGCCACCGCGTCGATGGTCCACTTACGCTTGTATAAGTGCAGCTGCAGGTCTGTACTTTTCGTCGCACCCTTCGACTCGTTGGAATGCAGGAAATTCAAACCCTTGGAAAAGCTAAATGAAAAGGATTTATATGTAAGACCCACTCCCAGGCTCAAGGGCTTGTTCACCGGATAGCTCATGTAATGAATGCCTGGCGGCGGCTCCATCCTGAATTGCAGATAGCTCCTGGAAAGGTATATCCTGCCGATGACCGTTCCCTTGAATGAACGGTAATAAGTGGTGTCATGGTCGGGCTTATTGTACGATTGAGCGCTGACCCCTCTGAATGATAACACACACAACAATAGTAAATAAGGGCTCCGGTTCATAGACGAAAATTAAAGCATGCTACTGTCATAACAAAATGGTAATTTGAAAGGAAAAATAAGTTTAGTACTTTAGCCGCATTTATTTTAAGGCTAAGGCTACCCTATTGTGGAATCAACTCTACTAGAACAAGCTGCTTCAGGCGACAGAGCGGCATTCAGCCGCCTCTACACAAGTTACCTTACTGATCTGTATCAGTACGTCTACGTATTTACCAGATCAAAGCAGACTTCCGAAGAGATCATCCAGGATATTTTTGTAAAGCTCTGGGAGAACAAAGAGAACCTGGCAAGGATCAGATCCTTCCCCGACTATCTTTATCGTATGGCTAAGAACAGGATACTGGATCATATAAGAAGGGTGCAGCTGGGACACCAGATCTTAAAGAACATCGGGGCAGAGTCCGCATCCGCCTATACCGTGGCTGACCATAACCTGTTATTCAATGATTACTATCATATCGCCCGCCAGGCTGTTGACCAGCTCCCTGCCAAAAGGAAGCTCATTTTCCGCCTCAGCACCGAAGAGTGCCTTTCACTGGACGAAATTGCAGATAAATTAGGCATTTCCAAGTCAGTGGTAAAAAAGCAGCTCTACGCCGCCATCTCCTTTGTAAGAGGATACCTGCAGGAACATGCAGGGTTCATCTCGGTATTCGTCCTCCTCTCCAGCTCAATCCACCCCGTAAATTATTTTTTTTAAGCCAGGGGGCCTTTCGGATCGCTCATTCGTCTTCCAGATACTAAGCCGATCCAAATGAGCCCAGAAACAATCAAACAATTCCTTGCTGAAGTTATCGCCCGGCGATATTCAGAAGAAGAGCACAGCCGTTTTATGGCATGGCTGCACAACGCCTCCATGGAGGAAATAGCAGCCGTGGCAGACGAATTTCAGGATATGATCAAAACGTCGGGGTCTGTGATGGAAAACAAACAGTTTGACCTCGACCTGTTTATGAAGATAGAGGCAAAGCTGGACGCTACCGCGGTACAGACAGCGATCCCGGCCGCACCCGCAAAACTCCGGTCTTTCTGGAAACGTCCCTTGCAGGTGGCCGCGGTGCTTATCGGACTGATCCTCCTTTTAGGCGTTGGGAACTATTATCTCACCCGGAAACGGGCCCCTGAACAGGACGGCACCAGACAGGAAGCATTCCTTCAACGAACAGCGCTTCCCCATCGGGTGGAAACCCTCAGGCTGGAAGACGGCACCATCATCACGTTGAATGCAGGCACGACCCTGAAGTATCCGCCGCATTTTAATGGTAAGATAAGAGAGGTCTTTTTGGAAGGCGAAGCTTTTTTTAAAGTTCTTCACGACCAGGAGCATCCCTTTGTCATCCATACAAAAGACTTTGACGTACACGACCTTGGCACCGAATTCAACATAAAAGCCTACTCACAGGACAAGTCCGCCGAAGCCACGCTGATACAAGGAGCTATAGAAGTAGTCCTGAAAGCCGATCCCGATTCCAGGATCTCCTTAAAACCTTTGGAAAAGATCATTTTTTACAAAGAGAAACACATGCTGGAAAAGAGCCCCGGTGACAGCGGGACTGCTCTTGAGAACAACGCTAAAGCACGCACGGAGGCCGCTATTCATTTTAAAGTAACTCCCGTTGCTCCCCGGCCCGCCGACAGCCTTATAGAGGAGACAGCATGGACCAAAAATGAATTCGTGTTCAAAAGCGAAATTTTCGAGGATCTGGCCCTCCGGCTGGAAAGATGGTATGGCGTGAACATCAGCTTCGGGGCAGGCGATATAAAACAGTACAGGTTCACGGGGACTTTTACAAACGAAACGGTGGAACAGGCACTGTCGGAATTGCAGATGATAAGACCCTTCCATTTCACCATCAGTAATAATAAGATCATTATTACACAGTAAGGAATATTATTATTTCATTAAATCAACACGCTTATGACGATATGACAACGATATAAAAGAGGCTAAAAAAAACGGGAAATGATATCAGCATTTCCCGCCCGGTCAGATCAAGGATCCTTGCCGGTTTTCACCTTTAAGAAATTCCTTTTATAACCTTCTAAACTGGTTTAAAGCTATGAAAATATTTTCATACGCGAAGACTTTTTGCCTATCGGAACGTTTCATAAAAATCCGTCGTTGCATGAAGCTGAGCTTTCTATTTTTATTCGGATTGTGTCTGCAGGTATCTGCTGTCGGATATTCGCAAAACGATGTCAGGCTGTCGCTTCATTTTGCTAACCTCAGTATCGCAAAAGCGATATCTGCCATAGAAAAAAAGAGCAAATTCCATTTCTTATACAGCGACGACATTATTCCGCAGGAATTTAAAATAACCCTGGACGTAAAAGAGACGCCCCTGCCGGAGATAATGGAAAGGGTTTTGAAGAACACAGGCCTTCATTATAAGATAATGGAGAACAAGCTCATTATTATTACCCTGCAGGACAAGGTGATCAAAGACATAAAAGTGGATGGAACAGTGACCGACAAGACCGGCAACCCTCTGGCCGGCGTCACCGTAAAGGTAAAGAACTCTACCCTCGGGACTGTCACCGACGATGATGGACATTTTGTAATGGAAGTACCCGACGATGCCATATTGATCTTTAATTCCATTGGCTATCAGCCCATGGAAGTCCGGGCTTTAAAAACGCTGACCATTTCTTTGCAGGAAAGCCCCACGGCCCTGAGCCAGGTGGTAGTGGTAGGGTACGGTACGGAAAAAAAAGCGGACCTCACAGGGGCGATCGAACAGATCAACGGAAAGGATATCAACTCACGTCCTGTCTCCAATATCATCACCTCCCTCCAAGGTCTCCTTCCTGGTCTGAATATCCAGTCGAACAACGGCAACCCCGGCGCCTCGCCGGATATCAATATCAGGGGATTCAACTCCATCAATGGAGGCGGACCGCTCATCCTCATCGATGGTATAGAAGGGGATATCGACAGGGTCAACCCCATGGACGTGGAGAGCGTCACAGTCCTGAAAGATGCCGCTTCCGCCGCGATATACGGCGCCAGGGGTGCTTTTGGCGTTATCCTGATAACGACGAAAAAAGGTAAAGAAGGAAAAACCACCATCAATTACGCCAATAACATAGGTTGGACAACCCCCACGACCCGCACGGATTTTATATCCGACCCCTATCTCTACGGTAAAACAGTTGACGCCGCCCTTTTTGGATACAACGGCACCAACTACACAGGCTATGAAGGCGCGGACTGGGACACGATACAAATGGTTTCAAAAGGACAGATCGCTCCTTTCTACCGCACGCTGCCCAACGGGAACAATAAATTTTTCTACAAGACGAACTGGTACGATTACCTGTTCAGGAAATGGCAGCCTTTCCAAAGTCACAACATATCGGTGTCGGGTGGAACAAAGAAGCTGCAGGCTTACTTGTCCGGGAGATACTACAATACCACCACCATACAGAATATAGTGAACGCACCCTTGAAAAAATACAACCTGAAAGCAAATCTCAATTTTCAGGTGACCGACTGGCTGCAGCTATCGGATAATATCCAATATACCACCCAGGATCAATTGCAATATGGCGGCTACAAGACGGGTTTCGGCGGCATCTGGAGCAATACCACATGGTACAACCTTTTCGCATTTCAGCCGAATAATATCGACGGCGTTCCTTTTGATTTTGCCGGAATAGGCGCTCACGCCGCCCTGGAAGCAAAAAGCAACTGGATACGCAACTATTCTGAACAGCTGGTGAATACCTTCAGCGGAAAGCTCACTCCCCTGAAAGGCCTGGTCCTCAACTTCGATTACAGCAACACCATCAACCAGATAGCCAATACCACCCGCCTGAATCAATTCCAATACCTCACGGGAGCAAAGATCCTGCTGCAGACGACAGGCGTCAACAGCCTTACAGAGGAAAGGGACAGGAGCTATCATAATACTTTGAATATTTACGGCACTTACACAAAAAGCCTTGCCCTCGATCATCATTTCAAGCTCATGCTGGGCTACAATCAGGAGAAATATAATTCGGACAACGTTTCGGCCGAACAGGGAGGGTTATTGATCAATAGCCTGTCCAATCTCAATCTGGGTACCAATCTGCTGCTGGCGGACGGTTCAGCGAGCGTATGGTCCATACAGGGATATTTCGGACGGTTCAATTACGATTTCAAAAATAAATATCTGCTGGAAGTAAACAGCCGGTATGACGGATCATCCCGGTTCCCCGGCGTCAGCAGATGGGGCCTCTTCCCCTCCGTGTCCGCAGGCTGGTATCTCAGCAAGGAGAAATTCTGGGACCCCTTGTCGAATATTGTCAGCTCCGCGAAATTGCGCATCTCCTACGGAAAGCTGGGCAATCAGAATATCGGTCTCTATACCTTTTCACAGATATTGGGCCTCGGGCAGACGGCATGGCTGGCAGACGGCAACAGGATGGTGTATGTGGGCGCGCCTGCTCCTTTGCCCAGCGTAGTCAGCTGGGAAGAGACAAAGACATTGGACTACGGCATCGACCTCGGATTCCTGAACAACAGACTGACGGCATCGTTCGACTGGTACCAGAAGAGCACCACAGGGATGTATGTTCCCGGCGAACCGCTACCGGGTGTATTCGGCGCAGCGGAACCAAAGGAAAATATCGCCGCCCTCCGGAATATCGGATTTGAATTCAGCGTCGGCTACCACGATCAATTCATGCTGGCCGGCTCTCCTCTTAACGTAAGGGCTTCGGCAAGCATATATAACTTTAACGGCACCATCACAAAATATCCCAATCCCAGCGGTCTTATGAGCACATACTGGCAGGGAGAAAAGCTGGGGGATATCTATGGATACCATGTAGCCGGACAGTTCCAGTCCGACGAAGAGGCCCAAAAATACCAGAGCTCTTTTACCAACCCTTCGGTAAACCTCGGACAGGTGTATAACTATACATTCAACGTGGTGACAAACACAGACTGGAAAAAACTAAGGGCGGGAGATATTAAATACGTGGACATCAATGGAGACGGCGCGATCAATAAAGGTAATAATACCCTTGCCAACCACGGCGATCTCAAACCCATCGGCAATTCAATGCCGCGGCTTCCGTTTGGATTCAACCTGGGGGCGGATTGGAAAGGCTTTGATATTTCAGTGGCCGGCACAGGCATC
>DASZVM010000014.1:0-5544 GCA_035547295.1 Puia sp.
AGCTGCGAGTCTTTGAAAGGGACGACCTTGTCGTGCGTAAATTCTGCCATAGGGCTGCAAAGTTACGTAACTTGCCGGTTTAACCAGTCATCATGATCATACGTTCAGCCACCTATGTCATCAGCAGTCCGGACCATACGAAGGGCCCTGCGCCGGACAGACCGGAATACGCTTTTATCGGAAGAAGCAATGTGGGAAAATCTTCCCTCATCAATATGCTGGTGGGCAACGACAAGCTGGCTAAAACTTCTGCTACTCCCGGAAAAACGCAGCTGATCAATCACTTTAACATCAATGATGAATGGTATATCGTAGACCTGCCGGGATATGGCTTTGCAAAGGTTTCCCAATCCGAGCGGAGAAGATGGGAGCAGATGATCGAGAACTATCTGCGTAAAAGAGAGAACCTCGTCACGGTGTTCGTCCTCATCGACAGCCGGCATAGTCCACAGAAGATCGATCTGGAATTTTTAGATCGTCTGCGGAAATGGGATGTGCCCTTTTGCCTCGTTTTCACAAAATCAGACAAGGAAAATCAACGTACGGTGAGCAAGAATGTCAGGGACTTCCTCGACAAGATGCGGGCAACCTGGCAATTCCTGCCGCAGCATTTTGTCACCAGCGCGGTAAAGAAAATGGGAAGGGATAAGATACTTGCGCTCATCGATGAAATGAACGGGGAGTTCAGCGGGTGAGATCGTCCCCCCGCCTTTTCCTGCTGTGCTCGATCTTTTCGCGAAGGATATTGAAAAACCTGCTCCTGTCTTTTTCACCCACGCCGCTGATCTGGGTGCTCTTACTGATGATATTCTGAAAATGCTCGTCGGTGCATTGAGCAAAATAGCCGTCTTTTGTTCGGATGGTATTCAGTACGGCATGATTGATCACCACCATCTTATTGTCATTCAAATGGAATAAAAAGGTATTGTCGCCCAGTACGAATTCATTGATATAGCATTTCAGCGGCGCGCCCCCTGCCGGATGCTGCGCCTGCAAGGGGAACTTAAACCCCCGCTCGACCTGCGCCTCGATATGATCGATGGTCTTATACAGGCATTCATATACTTTCTCCAGATCCTGTTCCGATGCGAATGTTTTCGTGTCTTTATAATAATCAATCTGCCGTATGGTTGCATGTATGCTCTCCACACTCCATATTTCCTGTGACGGGAGCTTATTGTACTCTTCGATTATTTTGGCGCAGGTCTGACTTATCGAGGGCAGGAAATCGTCGGAGACAAATTGTTTCTTATGATAAAAGGGGTATTGCAGGATCGTTTTCATCCAGAAGAATGATTTAAAGGCGGCCAGCTCCGGAAAAATAAAGTGGTAAAAGATAGGGATGTCCTTGCTCATGAACAGGAGCTCCTTATGGTCGAAGGTGTTGACGTGGACCAGCAGCTGAAGGATCTCCCGGAGATAAAGGTCGAAATCGAAATCTGTCTTGTTGATGAACTTCCCCCAAAAAAGGATGGTATCTGTTTCCAGATGGAACAATTGGTCGAGGGAGATCCTGAAATGCGAGCAGAGCGTCCTTATCTCCTCGAAAGAGATCGCTTTTTCACCCCGGATGCGCCGGTAAGCGCTGTCATTGCTGATGTTGAGCAATTCCGCGACCTCGTCCACCAGGGACAGGTGAGCAGGGATTTGATCCCTTACGTGCTGGAAAAAAAGCTGCTGAACGTTGCTGTAATTCTCCATGACCAAAAGGGTTTAAGATTTGTCGAAAAATGCAAAACAGGAGGGGGATTATTGGCAGAAATCGCCACTGACTTTAAAAGTACAGTGGTTTTTGGTAAAAAACAATTTGATGCCGGACCTGTCCGGCCGGCGGTGGGGAAATTCATTTTTCGGACGTATCTGTGCCGGAAAAGCGCAAAACCCCTGCGCTTTTTCATGGAATATCTTTGATAGTCACCGGTTTTTCACCTTAAACTCAAAAAAATGAAACGGTTTCTTCTCCTGGTCTTCCTGCTCGCAACGGTCGGCGGATCGTTGTCGGCGCAGCATAGCATACCCGGCAAGGACGTCCTTTTAAGGGCGAGGATAATCCCTTTGCACGGGCAGATCGCCGCCGGCTATTTGTATTCGCTGGGAGATACGTCACTGCTGCTTTCACGGGAACGACGGTTCCTGCGTTTGTCTGACACTATCGTTGCTGCCGGGACCCGCTTCCGGTATGTGGACCTGTCGGCTGTTGTATTATACAAAAAGGGCGTCATTGGGCGCTCGGCCCTGATAGGGTTCTGCATCGGCGCAGGCGTGGGAGCGCTGATAGGCCTGGCAAGCGGCGATGACGATCCCGGTAAAACATGGTTTGCCTACACCGCAGGCGAGAAAGCCCTTGGAGGCGGTATCCTGGTGGGAGGCGCCGGCGCGATCGTGGGACTCATCGTGGGGGCTGCTGCCCATAAAACATTCTATATCCATGGGAAAAGGGAAAAATATGAAAAGATGAGGGCGAGGATGATCGCAAAGCTGGGGCTGTGACCGACAAGGGCGGGCGAAAGCCCGCCCTTGGTATTATGGAAATTCCATTGTAATTTCATTTTGTAATTAAGGCTCTCACCAAACTAACGCACAGAAAATTGTCCGTAGCACACCCCTTACAAGACGAAGCACGTCTGATCGAGCTGATCGCGCAAGGCAGCGAGTACGCTTTCACAAAATTATATGATCACTATCGCCCCCTGATCTATTCAGTCGCTTTCCGTATGTTGAAGTCCAGGGAGTTATCCGAGGAGATCCTCCAGGATGTCTTTGTCAAGGTCTGGATCAAAAGGGAAGAGCTTTTGGAAATAAAGCATTTTCGCAATTATATCTTTTTTATGGCCCGTAACCTGGTGTTCGACCGTCTGAAAAAGCAGAGCTACGAGACGGGGCCCTTGCCGGCCGCAGGTACGGGTACCGCTGTATCGGATGCCGACAACCGTCTCCTGCAGCAGGAATACCAGCTGCTGCTGGACAAGGCCATCCATCAACTGACGGATCAGCAGGCCCAGGTCTACCGGCTGGCGAAGATAGAAGGGCTCTCCCATGAACAGATAGCGGGCCGGCTCCGTATCAAACGGTCCACCGTAAAACGGCATGTCGCGGATGCCTTATGCTCTATCCGTCAATACCTGAAGACACATCCCGGTCTCGATCTCAGCGGTCTTGTCGTGCTGTTGTATATTATTTCCTAAAAAAAACCGGATTCATCTACACCCTCCCCTTTTTCATGTCGTCTTTATAGATAGATTTTCAAAGCTGACCAAAAAAGCATTATGCCGGATAATCAAAGGCTCAACTATTTGTTGCATGTATATATCCTGAACCAGATCACGCCGGCGGAAGCGGAAGAGTTACGCCTCATGATAAAAAGCGGGGAATACGACGAGGAAATAAAGGATATCATCGATGCGGAGCTTTTCCTGGAAACAGGCGGGCAGGATGTATCTCCTGTCAGGGCGCAGGCCTTGCTGGATAAGATATTTGCCGCTGAAGCGCAGGCAGAGGCCATCCTTCCCGTCACCCGGCCTTTGCACCGGTATCGCTGGTGGCTGGCGGCGGCAGGTACGCTTATTATCGCCGGCACTGTATGGTTTTGGGACCATCGAAGACCCTCGGAAGCCCCTGTTGCATCCCGTACATCGGAAAGCGCGAAGAAAGGAACCATTGCAGGGGCTCACCATACAGGAGGACGGTTTGTACGGTTGCCCGATGGCAGCACTGTCCTGCTGAATGGGGACAGCCGGCTGGAATATGGTAAGGACTACGGTATCACCACCCGCGAAGTAGCGCTTACAGGAGAAGGATATTTCGATGTAAAGCACGATACCAGGCATCCTTTTATCGTACACACGGGTAAGGTCAGGACCACGGTGCTGGCAACGGCCTTTAATATAAAGGCCTATAAAGGGCAGGAGAATATCAAGGTGACGGTGACCCGGGGCAGGGTCAGGGTAGAGACGGGACGCCAGGTGCTCGGCACGCTCACTACTAATGAACAGATGGCTGTAAATACCGCTACAAACGCATTTCACCTCTCCCGTGTCGATGCGGACACGGAGACACAATGGAAGAAACAATTCCTTATCCTGGAAGATATCAGTCTGGCCGATGCTGCCATCCTTATCAGTGACAGATATCATATCCATATCCTTTTCGCAAATGAATCCATCCGTCGTTGCCGCATCAGCGCCACTTTTTCGAATGACGAAACGCTCGAGCAGGTGCTGACAGTGATCTGCGGCGTAACAGGCTCGGAATATACCCTGCAACCGAATGACCAGGTAGTGATCAACGGCAACGGTTGCGACTGACGGAAGCTGCCAATAATTTTTAAACAACCAAGACTATGATCTTATTTCCAGGGACCTTCTTTGGAAGAAGGCTGCTTTTTGCCCCACACCTATGCCGGCATTCCATGCGGATCAGCATCCTGCTGCTGGCGGCGACGCTTACCGTCGGCCAGCTGCTGCGGGCCAGCCCGGGATACAGCCAGGATGTGGACTCCATCCATGTGACCATCGGGCTCAGCAACGGATCGCTGCGCGATGCATTTGCCCGGATCGAAAAACAGACGACCCTGCTTTTTGCTTACCAGCCGCAGCAGGTGGCCGGCTTTGTAAAGATCAACCTCCCCAGGGCGACACGAACGCTGAAGGCCACACTGGACCTGCTTTTCAAAGGTACGGACCTGGAATACCGGGTGTCCGGCAACAATATCATCGTCTACCGGCCAAAAAAGACGGGTCTGTCGGACCCTTTATCTGCGCCGGACCTCTCCGCGCTGAATATGCCCCTGACCGACACGCCGGTCGTTATACGGGGTAGAGTAGTCGACAAGGACGGTCATCCCATCCCGGGAGCAGGCATTACCCTTAAAAGAACGAACAGGGAGACCAGCACGCAGGAGAATGGGGAGTTCATCGTCCGCGTCAGGAATACGGAGACCCATCTGCTGGTGCATTGCGTAGGCTACCAGGCCAGGGAGGTGACCCTCACCCCGGGAAAGAACTATTACGTTCTCACATTGGAGAGCAGCACCACGACGCTAAAGGATATGGTGGTGACAGGCGTCATCCGCCGGAGCAACGAGAGCTTTACCGGGGCTGTCACCACTTTTACGGCGGAACAGCTGCGGACGACAGGTAATCAGAATACCATTGCCAGCCTGAAAGCGCTGGACCCCTCCTTCCAGGTGTTCGACAATATACAAGCAGGCTCCAATCCCAATACCCTTCCCAATATTCAGCTGAGAGGCGCCAGTAATCTGCCGGACCTCAAAGGCGACTATACCGGTAACCCCAACGTCCCCCTGTTCATCCTGGACGGGTTTGAAGTGCCTTTGCAAAAGATCTTCGATTTGGATATGAACCGGGTGGAGAAGGTGACGATCCTGAAAGACGCCACAGGCACGGCCTTGTATGGCAGCCGCGGCGCCAACGGGGTGGTGGTGGTGAATACCAAACAGCCGGAGCCGGGAAAGCTGCGTGTATCGTATACGGGTGACTTTACGCTGGAAACGCCGGACCTCAGCGCCTATCATCTGCTGGACGG
>DASZVM010000015.1:0-3584 GCA_035547295.1 Puia sp.
AGGCGATCGAGGAGGTGCTGGCCGAAGTAAAGAAGTAACGGCCGGTGGTCCGCCGGGAGAGGGCCCGGCAAGTAAAAACAGAAAGATGGCATCAGCTGAACAGATACAGGCCATATTAAAGGCGCATGCGAAGGAATTTCACGCTGTCGTGCCTTTCGATCCCTCCCGGGACCGTCTGTATCTTTTTGATTTTACATCCGATAACAAGGAGCTCAGGCCGGAAGAGATAGCCGATACGGAGCGTTTTGCGAACTATATCAACCAGACCTTGCGGGCGCATGGGGCGCGTTATGGCATCGGGGGGTATGGCGAGCACCGTACGCTGTATGCCCGCAGCAGGCATTTCGATACGGAAGAGGAGCCCCGGCGTCTTCACCTGGGCATCGATATCTGGGGACCTGCCGGCACGGCGGTCAGGGCTCCCCTGGATGGGATCGTACACAGCTTTGCTTTTAACAACAATGACAGCGATTATGGGGCCACATTGATCCTGACCCATAACATCGGCGGTGTCGGTTTCCATATTTTATATGGCCATCTCAGTCTCAATTCCATAAAGAACCTCTTCGGGGGTCAGCATGTAGGCAAGGGGGAGGTGATCGCCGAGTTCGGGATGCGTTTTGAGAATGGCAACTGGCCGCCACATCTTCATTTTCAGCTGATCATCGATATGGAGGGTTGGAAAGGCGACTATCCGGGTGTCTGTAAGTTCTCCGAAAGAGAGAAATGGCTCGCGAATTGTCCCGACCCGGACCTGGTGCTGGGGATGATGCGGTATGCCGATGTAGCAGGCTAACTGAACAATGCAGTGCTGCATACACATGTCCCGAGGAGGAAGGTAATGCCCGCGCTCATCAGGAATGCCGTGGACATCTCTTTCTGTTTGCTGAGGGCAAAAAAGGCACTTATGACCAGGCTGAACAGACCGGCGATACAGCAGGTGCTGCCAAAGACGATGACAATAGCATCGGCGGTGCTTTGGATTGCGGTGATAACAGCCAGTATGGTGGCCAGCGCCACGACCACCAGGGATATTTTAAAATGGGTCTTCATATCAAGGCCTTTTTTCTTTCCTGCTGTAATTGTTTCAGGTATTCTTCCTTCTCATCCCGGTAGAATAAATTCATCGTTTCAAAGGGCACGATACGCCCGTCCTTGTGTACGATGTGCACACAGCTTTTTTTGATGGCCCGGACATCGAAGTCCCAGGCATCGATAAAACGCATGATAATGATACGAAATAAATTGTCATATCCCAACCCGGGCGCCTCCACGAAGGGCAGACAGCAGAGCAGCTGTTTCATATTATCCTCCACCCTGTCTACGGATATGCCGGTGCTGAATATGCCGATGAGGTGTTTGTGCAGCTCCGTATCCTGCTCATAAACAATGGTATTACGGCTGTTATCCAGCAGATGGGCAGGGTCGATATACCGGGTGAGGGGGAAGGTCTGGCCCGCCAGCTTTAGCGCATATCCCATCACCAGGGCATCGGGATTGCAGGGTACGGGGATCAGATCGTTAGGCTGGAAGAGGCTGGTCTGCTCCAGGATCCTGCTGCGTACATCCGTCATGGTGATCCTGTCTTTCGCAGGGTCGAAATTCTCCACGCGTCCTGCTGCCTGGGTAGGCTGGAAGGTAACGCCTCTTACGCATCTTTGTTTGAGGGCAAATTCGATGATGCTGCCGGTCTCGTCGTCGTTGACACCCTGTTGCAGGGTGACCACCAGAGTGGTGGATAAGTTCAGCTCATTCAGATGTTCGAGCGCTTTTAGCCGGATGTCGCTGAGGTCTTTTCCCCGGAGCCTTTCCAAAGCTTCGGGTTTGAAAGAGTCGAATTGAAGATAGATCTCGAAGTCCGGCATATAGGAGGCTAACTGCCGGGCAAACGCCCGGTCCTTTGCGATCCTGATCCCATTGGTATTGACCATCAGGTGACGGATGGGCTTTTTTCGTGCCATGTCGAGAATGGCAAAGAAGTCAGGGTGAATGGTAGGTTCGCCGCCGCTGATCTGTACCACGTCCGGGCGGCCTTCATTGGCAACGATGATGTCCAGCATTTTTTCTACTTCCTCTATGGTCCTGTGCCTTCCATAGTGGGGGCTGCTCATGGCATAGCAGGTAGGACAGGTTAGGTTGCACCGGTCAGTGATCTCCACTACGGTAAGACAGCTGTGCTGCTCGTGATCATAGCAAAGCCCGCAGTCATAAGGGCATCCATAGACGGTGGGTGTATTGAAACGCAGCGGCGTTTCGGAAGGCTTGTTGTAATTACGGATATTCTTATAATAAGACATATCCGAAGCGATCAGTACTTTAAAAGATCCATGATGAGGACAATTCTTTAACATGAATACCTTGCCATCTTCGAAGACGATCTTGGCGTCTACGCGGCGAAGACAAACGGGGCAGATGCTCACGGTAAAGTCATAATACGTGTAAGGTCTTTCGGGCATAACGAATGATATGAGGGAAATAATAAATGAGGCCTGCTATGCTCGCCAGCTGTATGGTGGACAGACCAATGGGAAAAGTATAATGGGGTTTTATAAAGTCCAGCAGCAGGCGGAATGCGCAGTAGGCGATGAGAAAGACCTTGAACCGGGCCCCTTGTTCGACGGACAGCAGGGGATCCATCTTCCTTAACGTCGCCCCGAGAAGCAGGAGGAACAGGATTTCATACAGGGCCACGGGGTGTCTGCGGAGCCCGTCGCCCAGGTACATGCCCCAGGGCAGGGAAGTAGGCGTGCCGTAAGTCTCCTCGAATACGCCCATGCTAAAACAGCCGATGCGACCGATGATCAGCGCCAGCAGGATGGGATAGACAAACAGGTCGCCGGAAGCCTGCCGCTCGCCGATAAACTTTTTTACCAGCTCAACCGCCCAAAGCCCACCCAGGAAGCCTCCCAATACCGTCTTGTTCTCATAGAAATAAATAAGGATATGTTTGGCGTGCAGCATGGCCGGCGGATTTTCCAACCCACCCACCAGTCGGCTGCCAAATAAGGCGCCAAAGATGGCAGCGATGAATATGCTGATGCGGTTGGACTGGTTGATGGGGTCGCCGTTGCGTTTGCGCAGGTACAAAAAATAACGGAAGCCGGCGAAAAAAGCTAATGGCTCCAGCAGGGAATGCAAGGGAACCCTGACATGACCGGCGTGTATCGTAAAAGGGAAGGTCAATAGCATGCATGGTATAAGACTTCCCAATATACTTATTTCAGCAAGATTATCCGGCGCTATTCAGCATGGCATCTACTATCTCTTTCCATTCCTGTTCCAGTGAACAGCCGGGCATGGTCCTGCCGGCACGGTTGTACCAGTAATTTGCATTCCATTCATCACCTTCCTTGCGATGAAGATAAGCATGTACCCATGAACCTTCCCGTGTGGGTATGTCCTGGGCGATCATGTGCGCCTGTTCCCAGTCGCCCTTGCCGTCATACCACATGGCTGCAAGGCTGTTCGTGAGCCCCGGTGACGGACGGTCACCGGTGAGGGTTGCTTCAAACTGTTCCAGTGTCATCGTTGTAAAGTTAAAGAAAGGGACGGTTTACCGGTGTTTCCTCTTTGCGTAAGTAATT
>DASZVM010000016.1:0-6093 GCA_035547295.1 Puia sp.
GATACTGTATATAAATAGGGCTTGGCTTCTGCTTCAGCACTTCCGGAGGCGTCAGCATACGGCTTCCGGGTTTTCTTTTATCATTCTTATAGAATAATTTGAAGCCTGTGAACTGTACAGGTTCCAGCGAGATATAGGACTTATAGCTGTCATACTTCAACGTGGGCTCTCCCCAGCCGTCCATATCCATGACGATCTGCACTTCGGGGTGCTTCTGTATGTTCCTGTAGTTGGTGATCATGGGCCGTGTAAAACGGTGAACGACCAGTATCTTCGGAGGCAGATTGTTTGCCTTTACCAGACCCGCGAGATAATTCGATACATAGTTCACGTCGGCAGCGTCCATGGTACCGATGACAGTACCCGGCTTTTTCCCCGTTTTCATCGAAAATTCAGGGTCGATGCCCAGGTGTACGTGGGGCATTTTCAGGTATTTTTCCAGTTGGGGGACCTCAGCCTGGACGTTGCTGAAGCCTACCTGGATATCCAAAAACACCAGGGCATTGATACGTTCAGCTATATGCAGGATGGAATCAATCTGTTTAAAAGGCATGCGCAGACGGTACTTTCCGTCCTTTCCGGGGCTGCCCTGGGCCGTTACGGCTATATAATGCAGCGCGGGGATCACAGGCGTGGCGGGATCGGCCTCTTCCCACTTTTTCAGCTCTACTTTCAGCCTTTTCAGCATTTCATCCGGCGGATATTCCCCCAGGATACCCATGTTCCTGGAGTAAAGATTGCCATAATAGGCTACTATCCGCTTGAAAGGGAGGATGGCGCCCGCATTGGGATACACGGTGTGCACAGGCCAGCGGCCGGAGGAATCCCCATTGGCCAGGAACTTGATCTTTTGGTTGTAAAGGGCGGTATCCACGGGGGTCATCGGGATGACCGTGGGACCCACCGAATCTTTTGGGGGCTGCGCTTTTGCCGTGGCAGCCGCGGAATCGCTTTTGCCGGAGGCCTGGGATTGTCCGCTGTTACAGGCGCTGAGGAGGATCGCAAGGCTGCAAAAGCCGGGCAGACAGGCGGATTTGAGGAGATGGTTGATCTTTCGGGGGCTGGTGTCTTGATGCTGGTAGCGCATGTTGGCAAATAGTAGTTTTAAGAAAATACGAAATATTGAAAAAATCATGCAAATGTACCTCATAACGAGGGGCCTCGAATTTTATTTTCTAACAAAATCTTAAAATGTGTGGAAATTATTAGTCCACTAATTTGGTAGACTAATATTTTCAAATTAAATTGCCCTATGCTTTTACTCCTGCTGATAAGAATAGTATATGAGTTACGTGGCCGAGCGGTGAGGCGGAGGTCCGCATGACCTTTTACGAGGGTTCGAATCCTTCCGTAACTGCCAGAAACTTTTATAGCAACAATGGTTAGACCTTAGCCGGGTGGTGTTTCTACACTACCCTTTTTTATTCCCTTTTCTTTGGCGCAGGCCGTACCCATGGTCCCTTATTCGTCATCCCATTCGGCATGGGCCTCACCAGCCTGCTGTCCAGCTTCTTGACGGGCATCCGCTCCGTTGCAGCCGGCGAAGGCACCAGGCAGGGCATACGGTCAGGTCCCATTATCCACACAGAATCCTTTTGCGGGAGAAGGGATGGCAAAATACCGCTGGTCCTTCTTTCCTCCCCGCAAGTTTGCCCAAAAACAAAAACGTTGCCGGCAGTCCCCGCCACCAGCAACGTTGTATACAGCAAAAGCTTCATAAAACCCCTTTTCCGGACAGGATGTCCGTCCCGGGAAAATTACATACGCTTACCTCATCTTTTTATACGCATTGATCAGCCCGTTGGTCGAGCTATCATGACCGCTCACCGGCGATCCGTCCCGCAATTCCGGCAGGATCTTCCCTGCCAGCTGCTTGCCAAGCTCAACACCCCACTGATCAAAAGAATAGATATTCCATATCACCCCTTGCACAAAGATCTTATGTTCGTACAGCGCAATAAGCTCGCCCAGGCTGAAAGGAGTGATCTCCTTTATAAGGAAGGAATTCGTAGGCCGGTTGCCGCTGAACATCTTATAAGGTATCAGGTCCGCCGGCACCTTTTCCGCCTCCAGCTCCTGGCCCGTCTTCCCGTTCATCAGGGCCTCTGTCTGTGCAAAGAAGTTGGACATCAGCTTCATATGATGGTCCCCAATGGGGTTATGACTGATGGCCGGAGCGATAAAATCGCAGGGTATCAGCACCGTGCCCTGGTGTATCAGCTGGTAGAACGCATGCTGTCCATTGGTGCCCGGCTCGCCCCAGACCACCGGACCCGTGGCCCATTCCACGGGCAGACCATTGCGATCCACGCTCTTCCCATTGCTTTCCATATTGCCCTGCTGGAAATAAGCGGCAAAACGGTGCATATACTGGTCGTAAGGAAGGATCGCCTCTGTCTGCGACCCAAAGAAATTGGTATACCAAAGCCCCACCAGCGCCATCGTCACAGGGATATTCTTCTCAAACGGGGTATTTCGGAAATGGAGGTCTGTCTGGTAAGCCCCCTTCAGCAGGCTCTCGAAATTCTCGTACCCGATGGTCAACACGATGGAAAGACCGATGGCGCTCCACAGGGAATACCGTCCCCCTACCCAATCCCAGAATTCGAACATATTGGCCTTGTCGATCCCGAACTTCACCACTTCCTTCTCATTGGTGGACAGGGCTACGAAATGTTTTGCCACATGGGCCTCATCCCTGGCGGACTTGAGGAACCAGTCCCGGGCCGTAAGGGCATTGGTCATGGTCTCCTGGGTGGTAAATGTCTTGGAGGCGACGAGGAAGAGCACCTCCTCAGGGGTTACCTTCTTCAGGGTCTCGACGATCTGGGTGCCATCCACGTTGGAGACAAACCAGGTCTGTATCCCTTCTACCCAGTAAGGCCGCAGGGCTTCCGTGACCATCACCGGGCCCAGGTCACTTCCCCCGATGCCTATGTTGACGATGTACTTTATCTTTTTACCCGAATACCCTTTCCACTCGCCGCTGTGTATCCGGGCGGCAAAAGCTTTCATCTGCGCCTGTACCCGCTGTACCTCGGGCATGACATCCTTGCCGTCGCTGTATACAGGTTTTCCGGAAAAATTGCGTAATGCCGTATGCAGTACACTGCGGTTTTCCGTCTGGTTGATCTTTTCGCCCGTGAACATGGCCTCGATGGCCTCCTTCACCTTTGATTCCTCTGCCAGCTGACGCAGCAGGCTCAGGGTCTTACCGGTGATGATGTTCTTGGAATAGTCGAAAAGGATATCGTCCAGCTTAAGCGAGTATTTTGAAAAACGGTCGGGGTCTTCCTTGAACAACTGCCGCATCTGAAGATGCCTGGCAACCTCTGTCTGATAATGCTGTTGTAATTGCTGCCATGCCGGTGTGCCGTTGGGTGCTACTTTTGGGAACATAATAAATGAGCTTTTGAGGTTATAAATTTACAGACTCTCGATGACTTTAATTACCTGGTCTGTCATCCCGGAGGAAATATCCAGGTGAGTGACAAAACGCAGCTGACCCGCTGAAATGGCAATGGCAAGGATGCCTGCATCTTTCAATTGAGCGGCAATCGTCCGGGCGCAATAGGGTTCATCCACTTCAAAAATGATGATATTGGTCTCCACGGGCAGGATGCTTTTTACGAACCCTTTCTTTTCCAGGGCCCGGCGGATAGCATCGGCATGAGCATGGTCCTCCGAAAGTCTGTCCACATGATGTTCCAGGGCATAAATGCCGGCCGCAGCCATAAAACCGGCCTGTCGCATACCACCCCCAAAGACCTTCCTCACCCGTCTGGCCTGCCGGATAAAGGCCGCCGGTCCGATCAGGATGCTGCCGATGGGACAGCCCAGCCCTTTGTTAAGACATACGGAAATACTATCGAAAAGACGGCCATAGACAGTCGCCTGCTGCCCGCCGGCCACCAGGGCATTGAACAGCCTGGCACCGTCCAGATGCAGCCTGAGATGGTTGTCCAGGCATACCTGCCGTACTTTCTTTATCTCTTCCAGGTCATAGCAGCTGCCGCCGCCACGGTTGGATGTATTTTCCAGACAGACCAGCGAGGTATGGGCCTTATGTACATCGTCAGGGTTGATCACCGCCGACACCTGCTCCGCGGTGATACGTCCCCGGTCACCCTCCAATGCACGCACCTGCGCGCCGGAATTAAAAGCGATCCCTCCCCCTTCGTAAATGTATACATGGGCATTCTTCTCGCAAACGACCTCATCCCCCGGCTGGGTATGGCATTTTATGGCGATCTGGTTGGACATGGTGCCGCTGGGACAGAAAAGGGCCGCTTCCATGCCAAAAAGGCGGGCTGCCATGGCTTCCAGCTGATTGACCGAAGGGTCCTCTCCAAAAACATCATCACCTACTTTGGCCTGCATCATAGCCTGCAGCATGGCGGGAGTGGGTCGCGTAACAGTGTCCGAACGAAGATCGATAGGCATATATCAATAGATAAGGGCTGCAAATTAGGAAAATCTCACCGACCGGGGCAATACAAAAAAGCCGCCCCGTGAAGAGGCGGCCACATCTTTTTGCCGTAGTCATCCACTTAGGACATCGCCTGTTCCTTTATGTGATTGCCTTTGGCTTTGGCGGCTTTGATCAGATCGAGAACGCGGCTGCGGACATCGTCCTTCAATCCATCCGTCTCCTTTTCAAATATCTCCCTTAATTCATCCAGTTCATCGACAGTAAGCCCTCTCAGATGCCGAAGCTTTCTCTTAAGATTGTCAGCTGTGTCTGCAATGCGTTGGCGGGTTTCACTACCTTCAGCGGGTGCGGTCAAAACGCCGATGGCAACGCCGGCAACCAGGCCGGCCAAAGCTCCTATCAATACATTCTTGGCGCTCATGGTTATAAATTTTTAGATGAAAAATAGTTATCGGTATACATCCATTTTTCCAAGAACCCTGCCAGAAATTTTTCCGTTGTGTTAAACATGCAGGATGTGTAATTTTATCCCCAGCTTATCTGCTATAGTACTTTTTCATCATCCAGTAATAGGACTCGAAGCTATGATGCCGGAATACTTTTGCGGGATCCTCGGGGAACTTTTTATAATATTCCGCGTCAGGCTGCAGCACAATGGGTACACCTGCCCGTTGATAATTATTGCCTTCCGCATAAACAGGCTTCTTCAATTGAGGTAATGTCTTCTTCACCTGCTTGTTATACAGCATGTCGCCCAGCACGCTCTTAAAGCATCGTTGCGCCTTGCGGGTAGCTCTCCTTAGCTTATTAAATTTTCCTTTTATATACCACCGGACCAGAAAAGGTTGCTTTTTCAGCATTCCGTCGATGTGAACAAAGGGGTTGGTGTTATTAAAATCGGTCAGCGTTTGTACGGAAAAAGGGGATTCCGGCACCCAGTCGGCGGCATTCACCACATTGAACCCCCATCCGTTGCGGGTGATAAAATCAAAATCATAGGCATAGAAAAGATTCCCCGGCTTGGGACCTGCGCTGCAATAGGTTTTGAACACGATGTCCTTTGGCAGCTCGCCGTTTTCCACCAGGTAATGCAGATAGCTGCCGGTCAGAAATGAGATGGCGCCCCCCTGACTATGACCCGTGATGATAAAATCCCGGATGCCTTCTTCATAAGCCCGCCGTATCTGCCGCAGCATGGTGGGGGCAAGATAGCCCAGGCTTATCAGCCACCCTACATGGACCATGGCTTTGTCGTCCGCCGCCAGGTGATAGGAGAAAAAATTGCTGTCGCTCAGTTGGAGAGAGCCGTTGGCAGGCACCATGGCTGCATAGAAATTGGCCAGCCAGCTGGCCGCATCCCCGATAGTTCCCCGGATGCTGATGACGGCAAGCTTGTGATCCCTCCTGTACCACATGGACCAGCTGTTCTTAAATCCTACCTCCGGACTTTTAAAATGTCTGACATATCCTTCGGGAGGATTGATCCTGAACCCGCTGTCACTCAGAAGATGTTCATCCGAAAGGGAATCCTGCCCTGTAAAATCTATCCTCAGCATAGCCAGGTATTCGGAGGCGTCAAACCCCGGCTCCAGGACAGCCTGTCCCTTCACAGCAAGGCCTGCCAGGAGGATCAATCCCGCCAGCATTCTTCTCACAATGTT
>DASZVM010000017.1:0-3253 GCA_035547295.1 Puia sp.
AGGTTGAAACCGGGAAATTTCCAGATATTCTCTTCCAGCCGGGCATACATCTCGGGCGGCAGCAGATCTTCAAAGGTGGTAGGCCGGAAGGGACCGTTCTTCGCCTTTGCATCCAGGATACGGCTGCGGAATTCCGCCGTATCGATGCCCACCAGCTGACATAAATAAGCAGTGTCGATATTTTTCACCTGGGCCGGAATGACCATCAGGTCGTAAAGGATCGTGTTATTGAGAATGGCCCGTCCCTTACGGTCATAAATGATCCCGCGGGAAGGATAGATGCTTTTCCGGAACAGTGCATTCTCCTGTGCCTGCTGTTTGTACTTTTTGGAGATGATCTGCAGATGGAATAATTGCGCCGCAATGATCAGGAACATGCCAGCAAATATGAGCCGGATTATATTGCTACGGGATTGGTTAAATACAGACATATGATTGACACCGAGGCTACGACCAACGAGTTTACAAAGTACGGCATATTAACGCTGATGGCCTAAAAATCATTGTAGCCAACTAGATCGTATTTGTCCTGAATTTCTGCTTGCGGAAGAACAGCAGTTCTGTCAGCAGCACCAGCAGCAGGCTGACAGCCGTGGATGCGATGACCTTGCCCACAAAGTAAAAAAAGGACCCGAAGCTCATCCATTCCAGCAATACCAGCCAGGTATGATGAAGAAGGGTCAGCACGAGCACATAAGTAGCGTAAGGGGCCCATCCCATACTGACGATGGAAGGAGAGATATAGTTCTTGTCGGCGCCTTCCTGTGAAATGAGCAGACCGATGACAAAGGGCCTTACATAGGCGATCAACGTACAGGCGGCAGCATGAAGACCCGGCGTCTTGCTAAAGTAGTCCAGACAAAGCCCGAAGATGAATCCCACCAGCGTGAGTCCCGCCCTGGAGAGGCTGAAAGGCAGCCAAAGGATAAAGAGATAATAGAGATACGGGGTGATGAACCGGTGCAGGGGAGGCATCTTAAAAAGGATGAACACCTGTACCAGGATGAACAATATGAACCGGATGGTATTTTTCAGCAGTTCGCTCATTGTACTTTTTTAAGGGAATCCTCTATCCTTTTTTGCTCCTCATACTGCGTATTGTCGATGACATACACGTATTCGATGTTAAAAAGGTTTGTAGAAGGCCGTACCTTTATGATATAGAAGGATGTGCTGTTGTCCGGGATGATGTCATAGACGGTTCCCACCATAATATTGGCCGGATACTTGGAAGAGATCTGGCTGGTAAGGATCGTATCGCCTTTTGCCACTTTAGCGCTTTTAGGGATCTCCTTCAACGTTACAAAAAGAGGGCTTTCCCCGTCCCATTCGACGGTGCCTCTTTCCCCTCCGTTTTTCAGCTTGACGACCACTTTATACTGGGGATGAAGAAAGCTCATTACTGTGGCGAAGTTCTCGCTGACGTTGATCACCGTACCCACAATGCCCTGCGGCCCCACTACGCCCATGTTGGGACGGACCTGCTGGGCAAACCCCCGGTGGATAGTGAGGTAATTGGCCTTGAGCGCAGTGGTGCTGCTCACTACTTTTGCTTCCAGGTAATAATATTTGCTTATCGATCTGCCCGAATCCCCTCTGACGGTGTCTATGATCAGCCGTTTGAGAGAGTCCGGTCCCTCATAATTCTCCTTCAGCAGCTGGTGAAGCCGGGTATTTTCCTTTACAAGGGCTTCATTGGTCCGCTTTAGCTGAAAGTAATATTCGATACCGTTGTACTTCTCATTGATCCGGCCCGTGATCTCCGTGCTGACGTTCATAAAAGCGGCCTCGTGGAACTTGTTATAGCGGAAGAGAAAGGAAAGGGCTATTATCTGCAACACCAGGAAGAAGAGGAAGTTAAAATGCCTTCTGATGAAGAGAAAAACGTTACGCACCGCTGTGTAGATTTATTTCGGAGTTCTTTTTCTGGTTTTTGTCCGGCAGGCCGTCTGCTATCGCATGACGAAAGGATAGCGGTCGTAGTTCTTCAGGGCGATGCCGGTGCCCCGGACCACGCTTTTCAGAGGGTCGTCGGCGATGTGTACAGGTAATTTTATCTTCTGGCTGAGCCGCTTGTCCAACCCGCGAAGCAGGGCGCCGCCACCTGTCAGGTACAGACCGCGGCGGTAAATATCGCCCGCAAGCTCAGGCGGGGTCGTCTCAAGGGCTTTCAGAATAGCTTCTTCTATCTTAAAGATACTCTTGTCGAGGGCTTCGGCGATCTCCTGGTAGCTGACCATGATCTGCTTGGGAATGCCCGTCACCAGGTCACGTCCGTTGACAGGGATATCATCGGGCGGATTATCCAGGTCCTTCAGGGCTGCGCCGATCTGGATCTTTATCTGTTCAGCCGTCCTTTCGCCGATGAGCAGCGAATGGTACCGGCGAAGCGCTTCCATGATATCGGCGGTGAATTCGTCGCCGGCTATCCGGATGGACTGGTCGCAAACGATGCCTGCCAGGGCAATGACGGTAATACCGGTGGTACCGCCGCCGATGTCGATGATCATATTACCGACGGGCTCTTCCACATCGATGCCGATGCCCAGGGCGGCAGCCATGGGTTCATGGATCAGGTATACTTCCTTGGCCCCGGCCTGCTCAGCGCTGTCCCGGACGGCCCTTTTTTCAACTTCGGTAATGCTGGAGGGGATACAGATCATCATACGCCAGCTGGGTGGGAACAGCGGCTTCTTGGGATAGATCATTTTGATCATCTCCCGGATCATCAGCTCGGCTGCGTTGAAATCGGCGATCACACCGTCCTTCAGCGGTCTCACCGTGCGGATGCTCTCATGGGTCTTTTCGTGCATCATGAGGGCCCGTTTGCCTACGGCCAGCACGGTTTTGGGGTTATTACGATCAAGCGCGACAATGCTCGGCTCATTCACCACAATCTCATCGTTATGTATGATAAGGGTATTGGCGGTACCCAGGTCCATGGCTATTTCTTGCGTAAGGAAATTGAATAATCCCATTTTAGTATAAAGGTCAGATTTTTAAAAGTCGGCGATTTGTACACCCCCTGGCCAGCGGACCTTTAGTCCGCTTTCGGTCAGCAAAATTGAAGGAAATAATTTGAATTACAAAGGTGGGACCCTTGATTCATGCGATTATTTTCCACAAAACTTTAACTGCCAAATTTTTTTTTGAAGGCTGTCTTCAAAGGGTAAAACTCACTGTAATGAACGAAAAAAATTGCACTTGCGTATGTCTGGGCACAACCTCAATGAAAATATTTTGAAATGCTGAC
>DASZVM010000018.1:0-5856 GCA_035547295.1 Puia sp.
ATTTATTTAAACTTTAATCCGTCCCATGCCGTAAATTTACGCCCTAAATGAAAACTGCAATATGGAAAGAACTTTGTTAATGGAAGAAACAATGAGATGGTTTGGCCCTAATGACCCTGTAAACCTGTGGGATATCCGCCAGGCGGGCTGTACGGGTGTAGTCACTGCCCTGCATCATGTTCCCGTGGGGGAGGTGTGGACAGTGGAGGAGATCAATAAAAGAAAGGCGGAGGTAGAAGCGGCCGGTATGCGCTGGACGGTGATCGAAAGTCTGCCTGTCCATGAGGATATCAAAAAGCAAAGCGGCAATTATAAACAGTATATCAGCAATTACAAGGAAAGTCTCCGGAATGTCGCCCGTTGCGGACTGGAGGTGGTGACTTATAATTTTATGCCCATCCTCGACTGGATGCGTACGGAGATCGCTTATGAGATGCCTGACAGGAGCAAGGCGCTCAGGTTTGAAAAATCGGCTTTTATCGCATTCGATCTGTTTATTTTAAAAAGACCCGGCGCGGAAAAGGATTATACTTCCCAGGAACTAGAGAAGGCCAGGGCCCGTCATGCGAGGATGAACGATGAAGAAAAGGAGACCCTTTACCGGAATGCTTTGCTGGGTTTGCCCGGCAGTGAAGAGCGTTTTACGGAGGAACAGATACTCGCTGCGCTGCGTACGTATGAGGGTATCGATGCGGCGAAATTAAAACAGCATCTTTTTTATTTTCTTCAGCAGGTGGTGCCTGTAGCGGAAGCGGAAGGTCTGAAGATGGCCATTCATCCGGACGACCCTCCTTTTCCCATATTAGGGTTACCCCGTATCGTCAGCACCGAGAAGGATGCCCGGGATCTGCTGGATTGCGCTCCTTCTCCTGCCAACGGGCTTTGTTTTTGTACGGGATCTTATGGGGTACGGGCGGACAATGACCTTCCCGGCATGGTGCGTCGTCTGGGCGATCATATCCATTTTATTCATCTGCGCAGCACCAAGCGTGACGAGGAGGGGAACTTTTTTGAAGCCGACCACCTGGGTGGGGATGTGGATATGGTAGCTGTCATAAAGGAGCTACTAACGGTGCAGACCAGGCGGGGTATCTCTCTGCCCATGCGGCCGGACCATGGTCATCAGATGCTGGATGATCTGAAGAAGAAGACCTATCCCGGGTACAGCGCCATCGGCAGGCTGAGGGGGCTGGCCGAATTGAGGGGTATCCAGTGGGCCATCAGGGGATAAATAAATTATCAATCATGTTCGATAAGCAAGTCTATATAGCGCGCAGACAGAAATTAAAAAAACAGCTGGGCAAGGGTCTTCTTCTCTTTTTAGGGAATGAGGAGAGCAGCATGAACTACAAGGACAACTGGTATCATTTCCGGCAGGACAGCAGCTTCCTGTATTTTTTTGGTCTTGACAAGCCGGGTCTTGCGGCCGTCATAGATGTGGAGGGGGACAAGGATATCCTTTTTGGAAGGGAGCTGACGCTGGACGAGATCGTTTGGATGGGACCGCAGCCTTCCATTGCGGATCAGGCGGCCCAGGCGGGTATTATGGATGTACGGTCTCCGGCTGAGCTAGGCAATGTGCTTAAGGGTTATAAGGGGACCATTCATTTTTTGCCTCCCTACCGGCCTGAGAATATCCAGAAATTAAGTGAGCTGCTGGGATTGTCACCGGCATCTGTGAAGGAGGGAGCTTCCGTAGCATTTATAAAAGCCGTGGTTGCGCAGCGCAGTATCAAATCGGCGGAGGAAGTAGGGCAGATAGAGGAAGCGGTGGATATTACAGCTGCCATGCATCTGGCTGCGATCAAGGGAGCAAGGGATGGCATGACGGAGGCGCAGCTGGCCGGCGTGCTTCAGGGTATTGCTATCAGCGCGGGTGGCAATCTTTCCTTTCCTACCATTCTTACGGTGCATGGGCAGGTGCTGCACAATCACTATAGCAGCACGGTTATGCGTACGGGGCAGATGGCCTTGTGTGATGCGGGTGCGGAGAATGCCATGCATTATGCGGGGGATATGACACGTACTTTCCCGGTGGGGCGGAAGTTCACGGATGTACAGAAAGAGATGTATGATATTGTGCTGAGCGCACAGGAGTCGGCTATCGCGGCATTGAAGCCCGGTGCCCTTTTCCGTGACGTGCACTTCCTGGCTGCGGAGAAGCTGGTGGAAGGTTTGAAAGGGGCGGGTGTGATGAAGGGGGATGTAAAGGAAGCTGTCGCGGCGGGTGCGCATACCATGGTCTTTCAGTGCGGGCTGGGGCATATGATGGGGCTGGACGTGCATGATATGGAAGACCTGGGCGAGCCTTACGTGGGCTATACGGATGAGCTGAAGAAAAGTACGGAGTTCGGATTGAAGTCCCTGCGTCTGGGCCGTGCGCTGGAGCCTGGTTTTGTCGTCACCATCGAGCCGGGGCTTTATTTCATTCCTGAGCTGATGGATCTGCGCAAGGCGGAGAAGAAGTATTTTGATTTTATCAATTACGATAAGCTGGAGGCTTTTCGCGCTTTTGGCGGCATACGTATCGAGGAGGACCTGCTGATCACGGAAACGGGCAGCAGGCTGCTAGGTAAGCCATTGATTAAGAGGACGGAGGAAATAGAAGCGGCGAGAGGTTGAATGCTGTAAAACAAGCGGCATTACATGTCATCGGTGAGCTGGTCATAATCCTCCGGCCAGTCGAGGTCCTGCAGCACGCTGGAGGACAGCATTTCCACGCTATAAATATTATCCGGGTGACTCCGGACGATGTTCTTGCATCCTTCGGGATCTGTGTGCTCAAGGATGGCCTGGCGCCAGGCGGAGGAGAAGGTGACGGGGTTGCCTACCTGGTTGTCGTACGTGGGTTGAATGATGCAAGCCTGATCCTTCCGATGTTGTTTTTCAAATGCATTTTTCAGCAATGTATATTCTTCCGGGGCGATGAGCGCCATATCCGAAAGACAGATCATATAGCCTTCGCCACCGGCGGCGGCTACACCTGTCTGGATCGAGCCGGTCATACCTGTTTCATACCGGGGGTTGTGTACAAGCTTTGCAGGCAATCCTTTCAGGGACTCCCCGATCAGATCCGCCTCGTGTCCTGTCACCACGATGACGGGGCCTACCCTGGCGGAGAGAATATTACCCACCACATAGGCCAGCAATGGCTTGCCTCTATAGGGCAGCAACAGCTTGTTCCTTCCCATTCTGCGGGAGGAGCCCGCGGCTAAGACGATGGCGGTGAGCATACCTGAAATTACGACAGGCAGGGAAATATTCTACCATTCTCCGATAATATCCATGCATATTCCCTGCGGGGCGGGATATATATTTGAGAACTATGTATAACCGCGGCCGGCTCTATGGCATCTGTCTCGTTGTCTCTTTGGGGGGCATATTATTCGGTTTTGACCTGGTGGTCATTTCCGGGACCATTCCTTTTTTCAGACAATACTTTCAGCTGACCGAGGCGGGAGTGGGGTGGGCTGTGGGATGTGTCAACCTGGGGGCTGCGCTGGGGGCCCTGGCGGCCGGCCGGCTGAGTGACAGATTTGGCCGAAAAAAACTATTGTTGTGCTGTGCGGCCCTTTTTGCGCTGACCGGGCCGGGCACGGGGTGGGCCGGGCAATTCGAGTGGTTTATTATTTTCCGGCTGCTCAGCGGTATTGCAGTAGGCATAGCTTCCCTGGCATGTCCTGTATATATTGCCGAGATATCGCCTACGGTATTCCGTGGCCGCATGGTATCCTTTTATCAGCTGGCCATCGTATCGGGTCTGCTCCTGGCCTATCTGGCCGATTATCTTTTACTGGATACGGGCAGGGATAACTGGCGGTGGATGTTCACTTCGCAGGCCGTGCCTGCGCTGCTGTTCTTCACCGGTCTTTTCTTTGTCACGGAGAGTCCCCGCTGGCTGGCGGGCCGGGGACGGCTTAAGCCGGCGCTGAAAGTATTGGAAAGCATCGGGGGGCCATTCTATGCGGAAGAGCAGCTGACGAAGATACAGGATAGCTTTAAGGCGTTATCCGAGCCTGTCCGGAAAAGGGATTGGATGATGGTGTTCCGAAAGAAGGAGTATAGAAAGGTCGCCCTGCTGGGTGTTTGTATCGCGGTCTTTTCACAGGCAGATGGTCAGAACTCCCTTTTTTCCTATGCTCCTGAGATATTCCGGCAGGCCGGAATGGGGCGTGATTCCGCCATTTTTCAATCTATGTTTTTGGGTGTGGTCAATTTCTTCTTCACTTTTATAGCTATCGGTTCCATCGACAGATACGGGCGCAGGAAGCTGTTGCTGACGGGGTCCCTGCTGCTTAGCCTGGATGCTGTCCTGCTGGCGCTGACATTTGCATCCGGCGCTCCCTCTTTTTTGGTCCTGGCGGAGGTGCTTGTCTTTATAGCCATTTATGCGGCCACCCTTGGTCCTGTTACGTGGGTGACATTGTCGGAGCTTTTCCCCAATAAGGTGCGGGGCAGCCTGATGTCTGTGGCGACGTTGTCCTTATGGATCGCCAATTTTATTACTACGGCCAGTTTCCCTGTGATGCGGACCCTGTGGGGGCTACCGCTGACCTTTGGTCTTCATGCGTTGATATGCCTGGTATATTTTTTCTTTGTCAGGAGCAAGGTGCCGGAGACAAAAGGGAGGAGCCTGGAAGAGATAGAGACGATGATCGCTATACCTTCCCATTGATGACCTTCGAATAGGCGTTCCTGTGGGTCTTCGGGCTTTCCAGGAATTTGGTCCTGAACTGGCGGTTGAAGTTGGAAAGGTTATTGAAGCCGCAGTTGTAGGCGATGTCGGCAATGCTCCTGTCCGTCTCTATCAATAATTTACCGGCCTGGTTCAGCCGCATATTGTTCAGGAAAGTAAAGAACGTCTTTTTTGTCCGCTCGTGAAACCAGCGGCAGAATGACGTACGCGTCATGTGGACCAGCGCCGCCACCTCTTCCAGCCGGATGTCCTTCTCGTAATTGCGAAAAGTATATTGGAACACTTTGTCCAGCCGCTCCGTATCGGAGCGGTTCTGTCCGATGATGCCGGGGTCGGACAGCAATGCATAGTCGCTGGTGGCGGATAGCTGATGAAGGATATCCAAAAGCCGGATCAGCCGCTCCATACCTTTTACTTCCAGCAGAAGGTGCATTTTCCGGATGATGTCCTTCCGGGTAGCGCCTGTAATATCCAGTCCCTGCGCGGACAGTCCGAAAAGATGATGGATGTGTTTTGCCTGGGGCAACTGCAGCAAGCCGCCCAGGGATCGTTCCGAAAAGTGAATGACGATGGATTGTGCCCTGTAATCGGGATTATTCTCGTAATAGCCGGAAGGGTTCTTATAGAGGTGGGGGAGATTAGGGCCCAATAATGTCAGATACCCGTCATGAAAGTCGGATACGGAATTACCGATGAACCGCTTGCCATGGCTGCGTACCACTAATACCAGCTCGAATTCGGGGTGGTAGTGCCAGGGAGTCCCGAAATAGGGGAGATCGAAGGCTTGCGCAAAAAAGGATTCGCCCCCTTCGGGCGGCAGATGTTCCAGTACAGGTGTCATAAACGGGGCTTGACAAGTGATCGTTGTGGTCAAAAATAGGGAATATTGCCATTGTCAATTGTTATTTTTGAGCAAATAGGACAATATTGTATCGATTTCTGAAAATTTCCATAGTGGAAAGATTGTTCCCGGAAGATAATTTGCCTTTATAAAAACCGGATTACCATATGGAAGAAACCTATTTAACACCACAGCAGAGAAATGACTATCACCGGGACGGCTATCTTATCGTAAAGGGGCTTTTCAGCCGGGCTGAGATCGACCGGCTTTACGAGGTTGCGGTAAAGGATGCTGTGGTCAGCAAAAATTCTTATGATGT
>DASZVM010000019.1:0-6798 GCA_035547295.1 Puia sp.
CGCTCCAGATAGGGGCCGGCAATTATTTTTCGACACTGCCCGTCCCAGGTAAGGAGGGCTTCTATCGCATCGGTGTCGTAGGCGACTGTGGCAACAATTCCATCAATCAGCGCAATGTGCGCGACCAACTGGTGCACTATCTGGGTGATAACTATATGAACGCCTGGATCCTGCTGGGCGATAACTCCTACAGCACCGGCAGAGATGCCGAGTATCAATCCAATTTCTTCAACATTTATAAGGAAACTCTGCTTCCCAGGTACCCCTTGTTCCCTTCTCCCGGCAACCACGATTATTACGATGGCGATGCCGAAAAGAATGAGGTACAGAAGACCCACCAGGTGGCCTACTACCAGAACTTTTCCATGCCGGTGGACGGCGAGGCCGGTGGCGTTGCTTCGCATAACCCCGCCTTTTACTCCTTCGACCTGGGCACTATCCACTTCCTTTCCCTGGATGCTTACGGTATCGAGGAAAACCAATACCGCATTTACGACACGCTTGGTCCCCAGGTGCAATGGGTAAAAAAAGACCTGGAGGCAAATCAAAATAAAGGGTGGATCATCGCCTACTGGCATCATCCGCCCTATACCATGGGATCGCATAATTCCGACAAGGAAATGGAGTTGGTGCATATCCGCGAAAATTTCATCCGCATCCTGGAACGTTATGGCGTGGACCTCGTCCTTTGCGGCCATAGCCATGACTATGAGCGGTCAAGGCTGATGAAAGGTCATTATGGTATGGAGGCCTCCTTCGACTCCACCCAATACCTGGTAAGCACCTCTTCCGGCCGCTATGACGGCACGCCCAACTCCTGCCCCTATATAAAGGAAGAAGGCGGCCGGGGGACTGTCTATCTTGTCAGCGGCTCGGCGGGACAGCTGGGCGGTAAGCAGATATCCTTCCCTCATGAGGCCCTGCCCTACTCCGACGCTACACATGGCGGCGCCGGCATGCTGGAAATACAAGGTTCCCGTCTCGACTGGAAATGGATCTGCGCCGATGGTGAGATCCGTGACCACTTTACCATGATGAAACAGGCCGGCCGCCGCCAGACCCTTACGGTAAAGAAAGGTGACAGCATCACGCTCACCGCTTCATTCATGGGCGACTACCGCTGGAGCACGGGTAAAGAGACGACCAGGAGCATCACCGTCAAGCCCGGATCATCGAGAACCTACACGGTGAAAGACAATTTCAATTGCGTAAAGGACACTTTTGAAGTGAAGGTGACCAAATAGCTTGCTTTTAGCGCAGGCTCTGGTAGATCAGCTGTTCCACTTTGATGGACAGATCGCCATGACTATTGGGGTTCTGCTGCGTCATGATCTCGCAGATCAGCCCCGCCTTCGGATCCGCCCAATACGTGGTGCCGAAAAAGCCGCCCCAGGCAAAAGAACCCTCATTCCGGGGTCCTCTTGCACCGGATCGCTGGCTGGTGATGCCAAAGCCCAGCCCGAAATTATCCATGCCGTTATAAAGGAATGCCAGCTGACCGCTGGTCATCATCTCCACCGTACGGGGAGACAATATTTGCCTGCCATTGTACCTCCCGTGATTGAGCATCATTTGCAGGAATACAGCATAGTCATAGGCTGTGCCCGTAAGTCCCGCTCCGCCGGAGAAATAGTGCTTGGGCTTTACCGGGTAGTCCGGGTCGATGGTCGTCTTCTCCTTTGTCCAGCGGACGACATGGTGCAGGCTGTCTTCCGTATACACCGTCGTCAGTCTGCCGGCCTTGGAAGCGGGAATGTTGAACCTGGTATCCTTCATGCCTAACGGACCGAAGATCCGCTGTGTGAGGAAATCTTCCAGGCTCTGTCCGCTGATGATCTCCACCAGACAGCCCAATACATCTATACTTAGACTATAGGTCCATTTTTCACCCGGCTGGTTTACCAGCGGCAGTCGTGCCAATGTTTTTATTTTTTCCTGCAAACTGCCCTGGACGACACCCAAACCCGACGGGATATTCGCCTTGGCATAGATGGCCCTCATCTTTTCGCTGCCGATGCCGGGGTAATCCAGTCCTGAAGTATGGGTAAGCAGGTCACGGATGGTGATCTCCCGCTTAGCCGGCACTGTGGTATAAGTAGTGTCCTCCGCATGATAGCCATCCAGCACTTGCGGATGCCTGAACCCGGGGATAAAGTCGGCGATAGGCTCATCCAGGTACAAGCGGCCTTCCTCATAAAGCAGCATGACCGCAGTGCTCACCAGGGCCTTGGTCTGGGAGGCCAGACGGAAAAGATCGTCCGGATGCATGGTTTTTTTGCTTTCCGCGTCAGCATATCCATAACCTTTATTAAGAACGACCTGCCCGTCCTTTACCACCAGGACGACGACACCCTTCACCCATCCTTTGTCGATATAGCCATCCACCAGTGTATCGATACGGGCAAGCCGCCCATAATCGACATCCTTTCGCGGGGTTGTGTTTGTTACAATGGATTGGGCGAAAAGCGTCCCATAGCGGCTGCAGATGGTCAGTGCCAGCAGCACCAGCAAACGTTTATTATGTATCTTCATTTGATAAACACCTCTTATGCCCTTTAAATTAAGTAATTTTTATTACTATATCTTTCGTCATTTTTCTGTCTTGTTCTGGCCTGTCCTGGCCGCCACTTTTATCGTCGCCTTCCTCCAGCTAAAAGATCAGACCTATCTCCAAAATGACCTGGCCCCTAAAGGGATCGTTTCTCTCGAACTGGGCCGCACCCCTGCGGTCGACAGCGCTATCGTGATGTCATGGCGGAAGGATACGGTCAATCTCCTGGCCGCCGACCCCTGCCGGGAAAAGCCCCCTGTCATCAACAGGCTCCATAGGGCCCGCACCGATGTACACGTGGACTTCCTGTTCATACTGCTCTACACGACCCTGGGCGTGATCATCATTACGGCCCTCCAGACCCGCATCGGAAAAGCCGCCCGTCCCATCAGCAATATCCTTCCGGCCCTCATGCTCCTCGCCGGTGTTTGCGACGTCATCGAAGACCTCGGCATGCTCACCTGGCTCAATGACACTGCCGGCGGCGGGATCCCGGCCGGTCTTATACGCAGCATGGCACTGACCAAATCCGGCATCCTGGGGTTTATATTTTTCGTCTATCTTCCCTATACCCTTATCATGAAGGACGGAGGATTGCAATGGCTCTCGGCTTACATCCGCACCAAATCCCTTCAGCTCTTTCGTTACAGGGTCATCCTCCTTGGCGTGCTGGTCTTCTCGCTGCCCATATGGGTCATGGACCAGGGACAGGACCTCCTCGTGAACAGCAACTCCAGCGACATGGGCATACTGCTTTTCGTAGGTATCGTACTGGTAGCGGCCTTCCTCAACTGGTGGCTGGCAAAGCTGTTCTTTGAAAAGGAATACAAGGGGCCCGTTTTTCGCATGACGGAGCCCGCTATCCCCGACCCTGCACAGGAAGCTTCCGAGAAAAAAGTGTCCCGCTACCTGGGTGTAATGACCATCCTGATCCCAGCCACCGCCATATTGAACGCGCTGCAGATATTACGGATACCCTTCCCCCTGGACATCTTTCCTCCGATGATATGGCTGGTGGCCTTGCCGGGCATATTTTTTGTGCTGGTTCGTTATGACGTTGCCTGCAGCGTTTATCAATGGATCGCCGGCCGCCGTGGTCAGTCCGCAGCCAGGATCATCACCGTCTCCACCTGTATATTGCTGGGGTTGGTCCTGCCCGGCCTTATCAGGTATCTTTTCCTCGGTGAGCAAAGCAACGCCCCCGGCTCATTATTCTGGCTCTTTTTTCATCTCCTGCTCCTGGCAACGGCATTTTGGATCTTTGTCAGCACGCGCAGCTATATATTCGAGACCGGCAGCTGGTGGTGCAGAAAGATAGGATGGCCCGTCATACTGTGCAGCATTGCCCTTGCCGTTCTTTTTGTGCTTTTTAATATCTTTCCCCTGACAGTCCTGCGGCTGAATTGCAACTATCTTACGCTTCCCGTCCTGCTATCCGGCGTTATTTTTTATATCCTGGTCTTTACGCTGCTGATAAGGGTCAGTCTTTGGTTAAGGATCAACCTCGTCCTGTTCATCTTTGTCACGGGCCTGGTGTTGGCCATCAGTGTCCCCAATGACTATCATGCTGTGCGGCTGGCGTCCAGAGTTTCGTCCTCTTCGCCGCTGTCGATGAATGATTACTTCCGGGGATGGCTCCTTCATCGCAAGGACGAGATACTCAACGCACCCGGCGAATACCCCATTTTCCTCGTCAATACCTATGGCGGCGGCATCAAGGCGGCAGCGTTTACGAATATGACGCTCTCTTACCTGGACAGCTCCATGATACGCAATAGCAAAAGCCATAAAGGATTCGAGCATTATGTATTTTCCATCAGCGGCGCTTCGGGCGGCACCGTCGGTGCAGCCGTTCAATGTGCCTACCGGGCCCGGCACCTTGACAGCGCCGGCGCCTATAGCCTGGACCATTTCCGGAAGTTTTACGGGCATGATTTTCTCACCCCTGTATTGGGCAATATGCTTGGGAGGGACGTATGGGCTTCTATTGCAGGCTACCCCTTGTGGAGGGACAGGTCAGCCATACAGGAAAACCTATGGGAAGGATTTGGGCATCGGTCGCTGGGCATCAGCCTGGACCAGGATTTCAACGCCATCTGGCAGGATACGGCCGGTGCGGCGGGTTTTGAGGTTCCACTGCTTTTTTCGAATACGCTGAATGTGGACGATGGATTAAAAGGTATCATGGCGCCCGTGGAGCTCTCTCATACGGACTTCCCGGGAACCATCTTTATACGGGAAAGGATAGCTGTGTTGAACGCGCAGCGAAAAAAAGAAAAAGATACGCCTGTGGATATTCCGTTGATGACTGGGGCCTTTCTCAGCGCCCGTTTCCCCTTTATCAGCCCCAGTGGAAAAATGGGTCCCGGCTACCATTTCATGGATGGGGGCGGCAAGGACAATTCCGGGGCATCGACCTCGGAGGCCATTTTCATCAGCCTGGCCCGGCAGGGATGCCGCAGGTCAGATAGTTTATTTATGACATTGATGAAAAAGGTCCGCTTTTATTTTGTCTCCATCACCAACAGTCCTTACTATAACCCCGATACCCGCCAGATGGTGTCCAACCGTTTTGAGCCCATCAGTCCACTTGTAGGCATCATCAACAGTGGTATCAACGGTAATGCGCAGGCAGCCGACAATACCCTCCAGGTCCGTTATAATTCGGATTCCACACAGTTCCCGGGTATTCGCAGCGACTATTCTTCGGTATGGATAACGGCCACCTGCGTAAAAGATGGGAAAGGGAAGCTCTATTCACCCGTCCTCCCCCTGGGCTGGCAGATATCCGGCCCGTCCCTGGGAAGGATGAGGAATACCTTTGAAGAGGATATGATACGGACCTATAATAAAGAGGGGTTGAGGAAATTGCTAAAGATTATGGACACCTTTTGACATGCGCTCTTTAATTCTATTCATATAGATCTTCATCCAATTGCAAGATCTTTTGAGAAATAGCTGGTAATTTGTTTCGAAACCAATCAGGAAGTTCCACATATGAAACGAATAAAACGGGCTCTCCTTCAATAAGAATAATTAGTACTTGATGCTCCGTTGCTGAGGTATCAATAATTTGCACCTTATGGAACATACTATAATGCAGATTGAGCTTCTCTAAATTGCCGTAAAAATTATCATGGACGGTCAGGGGATCAACATAATGTCCACCTTCCTGCGTTCTATCAACTACACGTAATTCAGATAAATTGGTGTCGCGAAGGCCCAAAAAAATCAGGTGTATAGAATAACCTGCTGCTTTAAATCTACGAGGGATGTCCCAAGTTGCTTCATTCGTAAAATGCCCTTCGTAGGCAAAATCAGTGTTTGTAGCCAAGGCTGTTTCAACCTTGTTATCAAAGGTTTCTTCGACAAAAGCCCAGGCTAACTTTTTACACTCTTTATGGGATTTAATTCCCGATCGCCAAAACTCATTCCTCTTTTCTACAAACAGTTTGTCACCATCAAAAACAGGTCCCTGCTGACGGATATGAGAAGGTAAATAATTCGGACCGATACTAGATTTTCCGGCTCCATTGGATCCTGTTATAATGTGCAGTTCCGGCATGACTACATACGGGGAAGACCATACTTATTACGAAGAGATTGTTCTTCAGAAGGGGAAAGCGTTCGTATAACAGTGAATTCCTTGGCAGCATTTTTTAGAAAAACCAATTGGATCTTGCCGTCCGGATATTCCAGATAACATTGATTGGTTTCCAAATCCTTGGAATTGATCATGAAAGGACGGCCATTTGTAAGCTTTTGCATACGAAGCTTTTGCACCGCCTCATTACCTATTTTCCCGATGGTTTGCAGAGCTGTCATAAACAATGAAGTTAAGAAAAAAAAGCCATTTTACCAATCCTCCTGTACGATGGTCACCGGCCCCAGCAACCCCGACGGCAGCAGCGGCGAATCCTTTGTATAATGCCTGAAAGTAGTGAACGTACGCCGTCCGCTGGTCCTCGGCAACCCCTTCAATAACCACTCCGGCCACTTCCCATCCTTTATACCGTCATCGGGCAACCGCTCATCGCCTATCAGCCGGTTGGGCCACCTGTTTGCAACGGTAATATCCAGCTGATTGCCGCGCTCCCTGACAACATCTGTAATATCCACCCTCCGGGGCGCTGTCCACACGACTCCCAGGTCCTTCCCATTCAGCCGCACCCGGGCCATGTCCTTTACTGTACCCAGGTCGAGATACAGCCGTTGCCCTTTGCGTTTTTCGGTAAGATCGAATGTTT
>DASZVM010000020.1:0-1911 GCA_035547295.1 Puia sp.
GTATCGAGACCATCATAACCGGCCTCTTTTATCCTATGGCAGAATACGGTAACGTCCACGTGTTCGTGCCCCCATAGAGGCGCCAGTATTTTTATTTCCATAAGTAAATATACGGGCACCCGCCGGCTTAGGCAGAAAAAAACAAAAAAAACAGCTGAAAAAGAATATCCCTTTATTGACGTCCAGGATATTCTCCGCGCAGGATATGCAAACAATGATCACCAGCCAGGCCGTCAGATAGATGTCCCTTCTTTTGAAGGCTTTGTAAAAACCCATTATAAGCAGGGCCAGGTACCACGATACACCGAATATACCTGTCTTGAGCCAGAGGCTGAGGAACTGGTTATGCGCATTCAAATTATACGTATAGGATATCATCAGGTGGTGCGTATAATATTTTCCCTTCAGCTTATCCGTCTCGGCGCCCGTCCCATACCCTATCCAGGGAGACGCCTTTATCAACTGCCAGGCACACTGCCAGCGGGCCATCCGGGGCTCAGGGTTCTCCACAGCGCCCGTGTCCGCCCGAAGGTCCTCCTTCAGCTGCAAGAGATAACGGGAATGGAGATGAGCGTTCCGGGATACTGTCGCCAGCGCGATCACGGTGAGGGAAAAGGTCGCGAGAAAAAGACGCAGCCGTTTTTTTCCTGCAGCCAGCATAGAAGGGACAGCTATATTGACAATAAGGACAACGGCAATGCATACTGCCCTGGAAGCCAGCTGAAATATGGTGGCCAGGCATACCATGATAGCAAGGCTGTAGATTACGCGCGACCATGATCCTTCTTTGGCCCGAAAAATAAGGTCTGCAAACACTATCAGCGACAAAGCCAGATAGGCGGAAAAATAAGTGGCATGCAGATCGATGGGCTCAGAGAACGCATGGTTCATATACTGCCTGGTAAACAATACCGTGAATGGTTCATGAAAAGAATAGATACGATAAAGGGCCAGCCCGTACAGATAGATGGCCGTAAATACACAGGATAACGCAAACCCTTTCATAAGCCGCAGCCGGTGGATTTGCCAGTCCAGTCCGGAGCACCAGACTATCAATGGGAATAATATCAACGCCAATTGCTTTTCCCATTCAGGAAATGCCTGCGAAGGTTCCGGTGCGTACAAGGTACCCAGCATGGTCAATAGATAAAGACCCGCGCTCATCCATCCCATCCAGCGGAGGGACCATTCCATCCTTCTGACGGCTGACCATTTCAGATGGATCACCGTATGCAGCAATAGCACTATCAACGCCAGCTCGCTGTACAGCCTGTCGAAAGGCAACGTGACGAGGAACGCCAGCACGAGGTAATAACTGATCTTATTAGCCGGAGTATCTTCTATATAGAATATCTTTTGCATTGGTCTTTTGGACGGATAAACAGTAAAGGATGAACCGTTCATATTTTGCTATGATGTCCGGCCAGCGATACCGTTGAAGTATCTTTTCCAGGTTTTGTTTTTTCATGCTCACGGCATCCAATCCGGCCGGCAGCCGATCCACAAGACCCGTGATGTCCCCGGGGCCTGAAAAATACAGTGCGTTCCCTTCCAGCACCTGCCTGTTAAAGACATTATCGTGCGCCGCTATCAAAGCCCCGCCGGCCATGGCCTCCAGGAGGGACGGGTTTGTGCCGCCGGTGCTGTGCCCATGAAAATACAGCCTGCAAAAAGACCTCAGACAATGTACCTTCCACTGATCATAGACCCCTCCGGCAAAAATGATCCGTTTATCCTCTCCGAATTTAGCCAGGAGATGCTTGCTGAATTTATTGACAGTACCTCCTACCACCAGGATAGGCATTTTTGTTGTACTTTTTGCATATCCGTCAAGGATAGTTTCTATGTTGTTCTCCGGCTCCATGCGCGCCATCAGGAGAAAGTATTCTCCCGGATCCATCCCGTATTCAT
>DASZVM010000021.1:0-3637 GCA_035547295.1 Puia sp.
ATAGATCTTAGCTCTCAGCTGACACTCCTGCCCAATTACAAGATCAGGACCACCACCCGGCTTGATCAGCTAAAGGCACAGGATAAATGCATCATGTCCATGTTCTCCATGGATATGACCCAGATGATACTCGACAGCATCCGTTCTTCCATCAATAGCTTTTGTCTCACCCTCGACCAGACCCTTGCCGGTCTGGACTTCACCGGCTACCTCCACCATTCCGCCATCAAAGCCTGGCAGCGCATGCCCCTGGGACCCTATGGCTATCTGGTGACAAATCCGCTGGCGATACGGGTAGGCCCCCTCAACTATGTACAGGATACCTTCCGTATCAATATAGGCCTGACCTGTAAGCCGCAGCTCACGTCCGGATCAAACGTCTCCTCTGTCATCCCGCCCCTGCCGCCCCTCTCGGGAAGCCAGCGGGAAAATGGTCTTTCCCTGTACCTGGGAGCCGATTATGATTATCCATTCCTCAGTAAATTGCTGAATGATAGTCTGAAAGGGAGGACATTCCAGGTCAAAGGCCGTACAGTTATTATTAGAAATTTGATACTCAAAGGGATAGGGCATCATCAGGTGGAATTGACCGTAGACTTTGCCGGCAGCCGTAAAGGAGAGGTACGTCTTTGGGGCACCCCTGTCCTGGACCCCATAAAACAGACCCTCACCATTCCCGATATCCGTTATACCCTGGACGGGGATATGATGATCATGATCGCCCGTACTTTCTTTAAAAGAAAAATTCGTAAAAATCTGCGGGGAGGTACGTATATCGACCTTGCAGCTATGCTAAAAGCCAATATGCCCATGCTGGATGCCCAGTTGAACAGGACCCTGGCTCCAAATATTTATACAAAGGGGAATATCAAGGAGTTAAAGATGGTCGGCCTCCTGGCGGGCGATAAGAGCCTGCAGGCGCAGCTTTTTGTCAAAGCCGATCTTTCCGTCACCAGCACCGGATTGCCCAAATAAGTTCAGGCAGGAAGCAACCATTAACATTTCATTATCGTAATTTTTTAATAGCTAAAAGTAGTTTGCGCGTTTTACCATATCGGCGCTTACCATTTAACGCTACACAATTTGATCGAATCAAACACGCAAATACTCGCTTTGATAGAAGGCTGCAGGGCCAATGACCGGGCCAGCCAAAAAGAGCTGTATAATATGCTCAGGGAGTATGCTATGAAAATATGTTATCGTTACCAAAACAACCTTGAACAAGTAGAAGAGATCATGAATGAAGGCTTTATCAAGCTCTTTAGGAACATCCACCAATTCGAGGAAGCACGGCACACCGATATCATGGCCTCGCTCAAAGGCTGGTTTAAACGCATCCTCGTCAACACCTGCATCGACCATTACAGGAAGAATGCCTCCTATGTCAATGGACAAATGTTATCCGAAGACACCGAGAACATCGCAGACAAACAGGAGACGGGCCTGGATGTATTATCCTACAAAGAGATCATCGAAGCCATCCGGATGCTGTCCCCGGCCTATCGCACCGTTTTTAACTTATTCGTCATAGAAGGCCTGACACACGAAGAAATAGCCGGCCAGCTGGGTATTTCCATCGGGTCCTCCAAATCCAATCTGTCGAAAGCCAGAGAAAACCTAAGAAAGATCCTTACAAAAAAAACCGATCATAAAGCTTATGTTGAACCTATCCGATAATGAATTGGACCGCCTAAGCCGGGAAGCTGCCAGTCAGCATGACCCTGGTGACCCTCTGGGTCCCCAGGCATGGGAAAGACTGGAAGTTCGCCTGGACAAGGAGCTGGGCAGGGCCGGCCCGGATGTATCCCGCGGTTTACGCGGTATCCGGCGTCTGCCTTTTCAATATGCCCCGGTGATACTTCTGATCGTGGGGGTCTCTTACTATGCTGTCAAACAAGCCAGGGGACGGAAAGCCGATAATTCAGGCGGTCCCCCCCTCACCGTGGTAAAAACCCCGCAACCACAGGGGACAATGACATCCGATTCATCACTAAACAACCGTGCGTATAGCGATAACTCTACACCTTACAGCCAGGATCAAAGTCAAAACATCGACTCCGCAGCCGCCGCCCCCGGCGCAACTGCGACTGCTCCGGCAAATACCGGCGTATCCTCCGGGTCCGGGACAAACCCATCCGGCGCCGTCGCATCAAATAACAATGCCGGCACCCATAACCGTCCCCGCAACCCGCTGACATCCCGGAACCTGCCGACACCAGGAACAAACGGGGCCGCACATGATGCGGCCACTGATAACACAATAACACATAACACAATAGCACCTAACACAACCACGCACAACGCGCGCGCGCATAACTCGATCACACATAACAACAACACCAGCACCCGCAATCACCCACACCATACAAACACCACTCCCGGGCAGAACCGCCCCGCAACAAACCTCACCGCAGGCAGCCCGGCCCAGTCTGAACCATCCGGCCCGGAAAAAACCTTTATTCAACATCCCCGCGGCCTGCCGCGCAATCACCCCACCATCAGTGATTCCGCCCTGAGAGCGATTGCCGCCCAAACCCCCGTCAACCCGGGCAAAAAAAGCAGTCCTTCCCTCAGGATCGATCGTTCCCTTACCTTCGGGTTACAGGTGGCGCCCGACTTCTCCTCCGTCAATTCCCTTGCAGGCGATAAGGCCGGCAGCAGCATCGGCTTTACCGTAGACTATCAGTTCGCAAACAGGTTGCGCATAGGTTCAGGCCTGTTCCTGACAAAAAAGATCTACACGGCCCGGGCCTCCGATTATCATGTACCCGATGCCCCCGGGCCAAACGACTATTACAGAAGCATCGGCATCTACAACCATGTGGACTTTGTAAAAGGCTCGATGACAATGCTGGAGATCCCCCTGACCCTGCGCTATGATTTCAGCGTGACAGGGAATACGGTATTCTTCGCCAGCGGCGGTCTTTCCACCTATCTTTTCGGTAACGAGGACTGCAGGTATTACTATTTTAGCCCGTTTGTCGGACAGGAAGTGCATAAGGGACTCCAATATTCCAATAAACCCGGCATCTTCTCCACCGCCAACCTATCCCTTGGCGTGGAAACAGGCATCAGCAACGATCTCTCCATCATGCTGGCACCCTATATGAAGCTGCCGGTAAGCGACCTTGGCTTTGGAAAGATCAGGATGAGCAGCGTGGGCATCAGCGTCGGTATACGGTATTCACCGGTCCTGAGCCGGAAGAGACAGCATTGAGCCGGCCACCCATGAACCGGCTGATCCGTCCGGCTCCGGCCTAAGACCGTACGTCAAACCACACGGGCGTCTCATTATTCCAGTCCCCGTTGTAATTGATGGACAGCTCTTCGCCTGCCTGTATAAAACGCACCGTCCTGACGGATATCAGCTCCTCGTCATAATCCATCTCATATTCGCAATTGCTGCGATAGGAATGATTATACATAGGTATATAACCCAGGGCCATACAACAGCTTCTGCGGTCCGGCCCCCATTCAAAGATATAGTCGTGCAATAAGGTCTGATCTAATAATTTCCTGTCCTCCCTGCTCATGACGATGACAGGGGATATCTCGATCACAGTGCCTTTCTCGATGTCTTCAGTAGTAAATACCCCCCTGCCCTTCCCGCCGGTGGGGGCTATCACAAGCGCCGGTA
>DASZVM010000022.1:0-5779 GCA_035547295.1 Puia sp.
GATCAAAATAGAACTTCACATTGATCCTGTTATTCAACACATAATCGATGGACGGCGATATCCTCACGATCCGCTGTCCACCCGTAGGCAAGGCGGCATTCTGATCCAGGTAGCTGCTGGAGGTCGCATTATCCCGTATGCTGAAATCCAGCCGCAGCGTAAGATCGTTTTGCAGCTTATTCGACGAAGCGCTCTGTCCCGGCATCTTTACTTTAAAAGGCAGCGATACCCCCCGCTTACGGAAGCCGGCCCCGATGGTGATCTCCGTTGAACGTGTCTCGCTCAATTGGAAATCTATCAGGCTCAGGCTCAGCTGACGCGACTTGCTGTAACCCACCTTGGCCTGCAGCTGATTGACAAATGTCATATCCACATCCAGCAACGGCGCAAACTGTTCCTGGATGGTAATATTAGGCACCTGGTAATAGGGTACGAAATTACCGCTGATGGAATCCCTGAACCCGGGTTGCCCATAGCCCAGCGGATCCAGGTAATTCAACTGCGAGTTAAAGCTGTTCATGCTCAGCGTGCTGGTATACGCATTGGTGATATTAAAGCTGGTAAAGACCTTATTGAACCCCGGCAGTTTCGCAAGCCCCGTATAGCTGATGTTCCAGTTCGGTTTGGGAAGATAGCCCGAGAAAGGATTGGACGTGACATCGCTGCCGCCCGACTCATTGATCAGCGCCACCTTGGACGGGCTTTTCCCCGTATAGGCCGCGATAAACGCCGGTATCAGCACATCCTGCGCATACTTGCCATAACCCAGCGCATAACCGTCGGACCCCACCAGTCCGCCCGTATATTTGTTGATGCTCCCCAGCCGCTGAGAGATGATGCTCCGGTAATTCTCGAATTTCTGGAATGTCTGGGAGAGCTCATTGGGTTTGTATTTCTCAAACAAGGTCCCAAAGGAGATATAGCTGATGCTGAAAGTACCCGCCATATAGGGGTTCAGCCTGGCAAGTCCCGACCCTCCGGCCGTATCCTTGTACAGTTCCGAATAATTCTTTCCAAAGGTCTTGTCAAAGGTGATCGAAATATGCAGGTCGCGGACCGGCTCCAGGATGGCCGTAGCCGTTATCTTCTGCGTATAGGTGATGATATTCTGGTTGTTAAAGGTCGTGTCCATGGTCAGCAGCCCTTTTTGCCCCAGCCTATTGATATAATTGGTGTCCGGTCTTTTCCCGAACACATAGCCCAGACCCGGCTGGTTGTCGCGCCAGTTCATCCCCAACGCCTGCGTGCTGTCCAGGAAACCATAGATGGCAGAGGATGAATTGTCCGAATAATTCAGTGTGACATGCTTCAGCGAGGTCAGCAGTTTCGCCAGGCCTTTTGCAATGCCTTTCAATTCCGGTACCGGGCGCTGAAAAGAAGGTTTGTTCTTTGCCGTGTCCTTGCCCGTGGCCGGCGGCTTGGGAGGAGGCGCTCCCGGTTGGTCCAGACGCCCAAGCAGCTTCCATTTACTATACAACCTCGTAAAATCCAGGTCCGCAAGCAGGGTCCGCTGCTGTGTATTTTGTATGCTGTTACCCAGATAAGTGGCCAGTTGGGACGCGCCCGTCCAGGTAAAGGTGGACGAATAGCCTGCACGTATCGAGGTCCAGTCGAGCGCCGGGATCTTGGCAGTGGGCAACGTATAGGTTGCATTGGCGCTCTGCATGTATAGGATGGTCCTGCCGCCTTTCCAGAAATTCCTCCACATGCGTCTCCGGCCTTCGGCACCCAGACGACCGCTGTCCTCATCCACCCAGGCCCTGTTGGTAGCCGAATAGTCGACGGATAGCGATCTTGTCAGGTCCCATCGCAGGGTATACATCCTGTCAAAAGTGAAGAACTTGTTGTAGGTCTCCGGCAGTATGTTCTTGGGTCCTCCGATATTCCGGCTGCGATAGGCGCCGAACTGTCTGACGACATTGGCCTGGAAGCCCAGTACGGATGGCATGGGGTTGATGTTGAAATCCCTGATCAGCGCCAGCCAGGGTGTCTTCGCCTTCATCTTTTTGAATGGCTCCCAATATTTGGCCGTATGCGTATAGTTATAGGCAAGGCTCGCCTTGTTCGTGATCAGCTCATCCTCCACGGCCAGCGGGCTATGATGCTCGCTCCGGTTGTACGAATAGCTGACGTTGAAGTTCTCGATGCTGTAGATCTTGTTGGGCTTGCCCGTGGTATTGTTCTTATGTACATTGGTGAAGTTCACCGTCTGCACCGTGGTTTGATCCACCGCCTGCTCCCTGACGGAATCCTTTTGGGCGGCCGGCGTCCCGTTGATCTTGTCCTTTAATTTGATATCCAGGTCGAAGGGATCGTACTGAGGAGTACTGGTACTCTTTGTGACACCCGCATAGACAGGGATGGACATGGCCGCCTTCTTCGGCAGCAGCTTGCCCAGCTCCAGGTTGGCCGACGCATCGAACTGCGTATTGTTGTCCAGGCTCCGCTCATTCGTGCTTTGATCGATGGAACCAAAACCCGCCGTCCTTACGCTGCCCGAGAAATTCATCGTACCCAGGTCGGCCAGCTTCGTTTCCACCTTGCCCACAGCCGCCCAGCCTCCCTTCTGGCTGATGTCTGTAAGCCGGAGCTCGTTAAACCATACCTCCGTACAAATGGTAGGCTGCTGAACGTTCTGGACCCCTAAAAAGATCGCCTCCACCGACCCCAGGTTTGGATTACCCAAAATGGCATACGATCGCCCGTTTGCATCCGTCTCCTTATAGTAGACATTGCTGGTGCCATGACTGTTCCGGTTGATCTTCAGCTGTATCAGCCGCTGGAGCGTAAGACTGAGATTATTGGCCTCCGGCCATACGTCCGTATCCAGCGTCGCTCCCCACATCGTTCGTTTCAAGGGTATCTTGATCTCATAATAGTTGCTGACAAAATCACTACCCAGACGGATCACCGCGGCCAGGTCGTTATCGCGGATCCCGTTCGTGCTGGTTACGCCTTCCGCATGGATGAACATGTCCATAGTGCCATATCTGCGTAAGTCCAGCACCGTCGTCTTGTACACGCCCCTTACATCGCCATTTTTCAGATCGCAGATCTGAAGGCTCATCGCCTGCTCGTTGAGGAGAAGGTTTACGTTATTGTTGCTCAGCTCCTGCTGACGCAATACGCCGGGAGGAGAGACATAGGCGATAGGTGTCCGTGAGCTGTTCTGCTCGATATTCACCGCCGTCACGTTAAAGGTCGTGTTATTCGCAGGCAGCAAAGTGTAGTTACCCGTGGTGTCGATGACATAGGTAAAGCTCCTCCATGAGTTCCTCACCAGTTCGAGTTTGGCAAACCGGCATACCACGGAATCGTTGAAGCCCGTAAGGTACATCCGCATGAACTGGATGGATTTGAAGTCCGGGATATTGCCCACTTTCTGATAATATTCCGAGATAGGTATACGGAACTGGTACCACGTCTGCTGGGTGCCGCCGCCCCTGGGCGTGAATGTGATGCTGTCCGTTACAAACCCCTTCCCTACGGCAATGCTGTCCCTGTGCAGGTCTACTTTATATTCCCAGTACTCTTCCAGCTCGTTCATCGTGTTGTCCCTGTTCAGATCTTCCTGGTCGGGATACAGCGTATAGGCGGTTAGCGTTGTCTGCCCCGTCGTGGCAATGGGAGAGTTGCCCTGCGGGTTGTTTACATTCTTATATCTTCCGAGAATGCCCGTCTGAGCTTTATCATAGGCCGCATCCCTGTAATTGGTAAAGTCATCGCTGGAAGGGTCGGCCAGGGCGCTTTGATAGATGGCTGAGCCCGTTCCGTACTGCGCGGCCAGGGTGGCCAGGTAGTTCTGGAACTTATTTTTCTCATCATCGTCATTCATCCCATCGAAGCCAACGTCCTGGTAGGGACGGTCGGAGGCATCGTTGCTAAAGGCCGTTGTCACCTGTATGGGGTTCGCAGGCACCCTTCCCCATACGCTGCTGTTGTCGATGGCCGCATTGATATTGGGTGTATTGAGACCATTCTCGAATTGTTTTTTCCCATCCCGGAGAATGTCTTCCGAAACGCTGCCCAGATCGAAATACAGTTGTCCCGTTGGATTGGGGGCGTTATTCAGGAAAGGACTTTGCATCCAGAACTGGATGACTTCAATATTGTTCGTTTCAAAATCCGTTTGATCGATGGCCCGCATGATACCGCCCCAGCGCTTTTCCGGGTTATTGAGCTTTCCTGTGCCTGCATTGATGCTTCCCGGGCGGGAGTCATAGTTATAAGGCCCCTTTTCCCTGGGATAAAAGGCCAGGTCAAAGGTCACCAGCTGCGCCTGCCCCGTCTGCACGGATTGCTGCGGGAAGATGTCCTGCACAAAGACAGGAGAGATCCTTGGGTCCAGCCGCGAGTTCTCATATTTCACAGGGTTATTGGGATTGCTTTGATCCTGCAGGGTTGGCTCGATATTGTACCAGGCCAGCTTTGCACGATTGAAACCATATTCGATGGAGTCCTTCAGGTCCGCTTCGGGGAAAAGCCCGTTCTTCTGGGGAGTGGAGGCCAGCGCCCAGCTCGTCAGGGGAAAACGCAGGTCGATGGAGCTGGTAGACCCTTCAAAATCGTCTACATAGACAGCTCCGCTGGATCCCTTGCCTATCTGCGGCGGATGTCCCGGCTTCAGGATGGCCATCTCTCCATACGCATTGATCGTGCTCATTTCCTTTGTAGTATAGAAAGGCAGCTTGTCCAGCAGCCGCGTCAGCTGCGGCAGTTGACCCCGGTAGTTAACATCGGCTCCATACATGGTATTGCGGATAGGGTCTTCTCCATAATTCGTCTTGCTGAAGAAAGGACGCTCGTTCAGCCTTTCGATGGTAGCCCCGATATTGAGGGCTTCAGTAGGCGTATTCTTCGCCTGGTAATCAAGGCGGACGCCCATAAAGCTTCGTTGCTGAAGACCAAAGCTGGCATTATTCTCATAAGAGACATTTACAGGCACGCCCGAATTGAGGATGGCCTGGTTGATCACCTGTACGGTGCCCATGTTATAATCCACCACATAATCCACGTTCTCCTTCAGGGTCTGCCCGCCCGCCGTCACGACCACCGAGCCCGGCGGCACATTATACGCACCCAGTTGGAGATTGGACGTGGCCTGTCCCTTGGCTACGCCCTGAAGAACATAACGGTCCACATTGGCATAGGTCTGCGCCACTGCCTTGATGGTATCGTACAGCTGGTGAAAGATATATTTATCCTTCATGGCCTGGGGGGCACCGGGAAATACCAGCGAATCCAGGTCGCGTCCAAAGGGCTCGAGCACAGGGAAGATGACCCTGCCCTGCTGGGAGAGGACCGTATAGCCTTCGAGATAGTCGAAGATCCCGTCCGGCTGAGGGTCGTTACGCGTGTTGAGACGGTCCAGGTTCAACAGTGTCAGCAGGGGCATGTTCGCCTTTGGCCCTTCCGGTATATACCGCTTGGTCCCTTTGCTGGGCTCATCATACAATATGTTGAACTGGAACCCTGCTTGGGTTATATTGGACAGATAGTTGCCGCTGGCCGTTTTCAGTGCATACACGTTCTTCATCATCAGGTTCCACAAAGGCAGGTTGGTCCGTTGGGAAGTGGCTTTCAGCAACTTGAGATATAGCACTTTTTGAGAGCCGGAGCCCGTCCCCGCAACCGTATCCGGTGGTACGTCCGATGAAAATTCACCCACCTGGTAGATGCGCCCGTTGTAGCTGTACTGGTATGCTACAGCCAGCACATCGTTTGGCTGCAGGGTCTGATTTACCGAGATAAAGCCGATCTGGGGGTTAAAATAATAATC
>DASZVM010000023.1:0-2840 GCA_035547295.1 Puia sp.
GGCTTTGCCGATCATCTCACAACGGATGCAGACAAAACAAAGCTGCTTGGCTCGGATGAGGAGACCCGGACGGCTGTCGTGGAAAGCCTGAAGAATGACTCGGCTTCCCTGGTCGTCGGACATTTTACCGGCATCGATAAAGCCGGTGCTCAATCGGGCTACGACACATCTTTTCCGGCCTATAGGACAGCTATCGAAAAATTTGATGGTTATGTGGGGGATATCATGACGGCGCTGCAGCAACGGCCGGGCTTTGCAAGGGAGGACTGGCTGGTTGTCATTGCCTCCAGCGGCGGCGGAGCCTTTACCCTTCCCCCCGATCAAAATGACAATACCATATTCAGCAACCCTGCCGCGAATGCTTTTATCATTTATTATAATCCGGAATACAAACCGAGGGTCATCGTCAAGCCATTCACGGGGAACAGGTACATCGGCAAGACCATCCGGCTGAAAGGCGACGCCGTCACGGCCCAGATCGATGACGCAGGTGACTATAACATCGACGACACGACGAATTTTACCATCGAGCTCAAGATCAAAAAGAATGAGGAAGCGTTCTTCTGGCCCAGCGTCCTGGGTAAGCGAAATGAATGGTCCATCGGGCATCCCAGCGTAGGGTGGGTGATCTATCTGGAGAACACCTATTGGTACCTGGAATGGCGGGGTACGAAGGACGGTGATTTCCACCAGGTGCGGGGAGCCGACCTTAGGAAGGGCAGGTGGGAGAATATTTCCGTCAAATGCGAAACACGCGCGGGCAAAAGATATATACGGACCTATACCAACGGGGCCTTTAACAATGAGGGAGAGATCACCGCTTCCGGAAGCCTCAGCAACAACAATGCTTTGAAGCTGGGATTCCTGAATGGCAACGGGCATGGCACGCCGGATGTATATATCACGGATATCCGTTTTTTCAAATTTACCCTGCCTGACGCAACCATCGACAGGTATGCCTGCGAGACCTCCATCGACCAAAGCCATCCCTATTTTAATTTCCTGGCCGGATACTGGCCTGCGACGGACGGACAGGGGACCCTTATAAAGGATTATGGTCCGCTGGAGCATGATTTTGTGATGCAGGACACGTATCCATGGGAAAGCTTCAATGACCTTATTTGCCCTCCCGCCGACATTTTTCTGTCGGAGCTGGTGCCCCAAACCACGGACATACCCGCACAGATCATCACCTGGTTTAAAATTGCCAGCAAACAGAACTGGGATCTCGATGGACGGGTCTGGCTGGATCAATAATGAAAACATTCAACTACTTCGATATGAAAAAAATCGGTTACTTATTTATATGCGTGATCATGCTTGGGGCAGGCTGCGGGAAAAAAGACCTGCAGGACCTCGCGTATGTAAAGTCGGAACCCAGGGTCGTCTCTGCGCAAACCATCGTGGCCGGCGAGATCACAAAAGACAATTCTTTTGTTACAGTACCTTTCCATGTCAAGCTTAACGGCCCCGCGGGCAAAGCCTTCCAGGTGGCGGTGGACGCGAACTTTGACACGGTGGCCCGGCTGATCGCCAGGGGGGACCTGCAGAACACAGTGGTGGCGGCCGCCAGCGCAGTATCCCTTCCCAGTGTCGTCAATGTAGCATATGGTACGGACAGCGCCACAGGCATCGCTACAGTCAAGCTTACGGAAGTAGAGGCCAACTATGGCAAAAGCGTGGCTTTTATGATCAGGCTGATGGATCCCGGTAAGGGCAATGAGATCGATGCGGCCAGATCTGCCTGTCTTGTGGTGATCAATTCCACAGACCTGATGACCGCGGACGATCTTCATATGTTGTCCTTTACCAATGGGGGCGGTGGCATCCTGAACGTGGACTTTCAGCATAATTATGTCAGCAATTCCGGCGGGGTTACCATTCCTCTGATCGTGAGCCTGGCTAACCAGGCCAGCGCGGCCTTTGAGGTAAAAGTGAGGCTCAACAGCGATTCCATCGACAAGCTCATCGCTGACAATGTGCTGCCGGCGAATACGGTGCAGCTGAATTCCAGCCAGTTCTCCCTTGATACGCTCATCCGTATAGGCACCAATCTGAGCTCCGGCATCGTCAACCTGGCTATTCCCTGGTCCGTCTTCGATGCCAATATCACCGCAAACAATTATTTTGCCTTTTATGTGACCCTGGCCGAGCCTACCCGGCATATCCTGCACCCGACAAAAAGCAAGGTGGTCGTCCTTGTAAATCCCTCCGTGAACCTGGACAATAACTCCTATATAACAGGTAACGGTACGGGACTAAAAGCCGAATACTTCTCCAACAATCAATTCCTGGACTTTGACGGAAGAGCTCCGGATGTCGTCAGGATAGACGAGACCATCGACTTCCAGGATCACTGGAAAGGTTCTGCCATCAGCCAGGAGAACAGCTCGGCCCGCTGGACCGGCGAATTCCTTGCACCCGTGCGCGGTAAGTATACTTTTTACCAGACACGATGGGACGACGGGGCAAGGCTGCTTATCGATGGTGTTGCCATTATAGACGATTATACGGTGGAATGGGATAAGCCTTCAAGAAATGCGACGATCACCCTGGAAAGAGGACAGCGGTATAAAATAGAAGCTGACCATCGCCAGAACTTCGGCGGTGAGCAGGTTCACCTGGAATACGAAGTGCAGGGCCTGATATCCCGGCGTATCGTACCAAAATCCCAATTGTTCCCGGCTCCCTAAAAGCAAAAAGTTTATGAAAAAAGCTATTATACTGGTCATTCTTTCCGCAAGTATATTCGTACAATGCAAAAAAGAACACAATGCGCCGCCCCCTGTACCGGACGAGCCAAAACCCACGGCGCTTTTCGATTATGGCCTTCCGGACAG
>DASZVM010000024.1:0-1668 GCA_035547295.1 Puia sp.
AGGGATCAGATGCGGATATCCGGGCTTTTGCCGACAGTACGTTACACACGCTGAGACATCACCTGCAGGAGGCTGAAAAATGCAAGAGAATGCGCTAATAAAAAAATGGGCCATCCGGCCCATTTTTTTGTGTAATTTTCGGGCATGCGCCCCTTTGTTTTTATCTTTTCCCTTATACGCGCTGCTTGCGGGCATTGTATATTTCGTCAGAAGACGATAAAGAAATAGCTTTTAAACATACGATAGTGTTATTCTGTACGTAAGCTTTTCACTGGCGGAACACGTGCGGCACGCGCGGCCTGAAGACCTACCGTGATCGCCGCGATCAACAGGGCCAGCAAACCCGCGCCCGCGAATACCAGGATGTTTATATTGACCTTATACGCGAACCCTTCCAGCCACCTGTGCATGGCATACCAGGCGATGGGTGTTGCGATGAGGATCGCCAGGATCACAGGCCGGATGAGGTCTTTTGATACGAGGCCGACGATACCTGTTATGCTGGCGCCCAGCACCTTCCGGATGCCTATCTCCTTTGTCCGCTGTTCAACGGCAAAGGTCACCAGGCCAAAGAGACCCAGACAGGCGATGAAGATGGCCAGCGTGGTAAAGACCAGCAACAGACGGCCTTCATGCTCTTCCGTCGCATACTGGCGTTGGAAGTTCTCGTCCAGGAAATGATATTCAAAAGGGCTGGCGGCATCGAAGGTCCGGTAGACGGATTGGATAAAGCGGGTGGCAGCCTGTACATTACTTCGGCTGACGCGTACATAACAATTGTCTTCATCCCGCAGCCCGGGAGGCAGCTGAAGGAGCAGCGGCTCGATCTTATGCTGCAGGCTATAGATGGAGAAGTCCTTTACTACACCGATGACAAAGGCTTCGCGTCTTCCCCCTTGCTGGTCCGGTGGAATGCTGACTTTTTTTCCAATGGGCTCTTTCCATCCCAGCTCTTTGACCAGCGTCTCGTTGACCAGCACTGTGCCCAATCGATCAGCAGGTCTGTCCGTGGAAAAATTCCTTCCTTTTGCCAGAGTGATCTGCATGGTGCCGAGATAGTCCGCGTCGACATAAAAGTTTTGGACCACACGGGTGACCGGGTCCATCCGGCCGTCGCTCGTCTCGAAATTGAAACCATTGGAGCCGATGTCGTTATTCCCGATGGGGTTGCTGGCGGAAGCGGCGCTTTCGATCAATGGGTTTGAGCGCAGCTGTGTTTTGAGCTCATTGACATGCATGCGTACGGCCGGATCATGGAGATGGAAGGTAAGTACCTGTTGTTTGTTGAATCCAAGGTCCTTGTTCTCCATGAAGCGGAGCTGTTGATACAGGATGGTCGACCCCGCGATCAGCACGATGGTGATGACGAATTGAAAGGTCACCAGGGATTTGCGGAATAGTATGGTGGCCTGCTGGCTGCCTTGCTGACCCTTCAGGGCCGGGATGGTCCGGAAGCCGGAGAGGAAGATGGCGGGATAAATGCCGCCCAGGATGCCTGTCAGCAGGGAAAAAAATAACAATATCAGCAGGGTGGGTGTCACTCCGAATTGCCATAGGGACAGCTGTTTGCCGGAAAGGTGGTTGAACAGGGGCATCAGCATGCCGGCCAGGATGCCAGCGATAGCGGCAGCGATCAAAGTAAAAAGGATTGATTCTGCCAGGAACAGG
>DASZVM010000025.1:0-4195 GCA_035547295.1 Puia sp.
CGGGCTCGATGGCGATGCTCAGCAGGGGAGGAGGAAAGTCGATGGGTGCCAGCTCATAATTCCGTCCCCTGCTATGAAGGGTATTATTGACATGGGTATGTTTCAATTTGATGGTGGCGCCGATGTCCCCGGCCGACAGCTGGTTGACGGCTGTGCGTTTGCTGCCTTCCACGACAAAAAGCTGGTTGAGCTTTTCGGTGACGCCGTTGGATTCGTTTACCAGCTCCATCCCGGATCTGACGGTGCCTGAATAGACCTTGAAAAAGCTCATATCCCCGATGTGGGCTTCGGAGATCGTCTTATAGATAAAGATACAGGGTGGTCCGTCGGGGTCGCAGGGCAGGATATCACCGGAGAGTGTTTGCTGCGGCGGCATTTCAGCGGGGCAGGGACATACGTTGTCGATAAAACCCATGATGCGGCCGCTGCCCATATTTCTTTTGGCGGAAAGACAGAAGAGGGGGAAAAGATCGTGGTTGATCATGGCTTTTTTTAACCCGTCCCGCATTTCGTCCTCATCCAGCTCGCCTTTATCGAAATATTTTTCCATAAGGGTCTCGTCGTTGCCGGCAATGGCCTCGATGAGCTCTTTGTGCAGCCGGTCGGCCCTTTCCCGCTCAGCTTCGGGGATCGGCAGCTTTTCAGGTTTGCCTCCTTCTACGGGGAATTTATACCGGGTCATCCGGAGGACGTCGATGATGGAGTCGAATTCCAGCCCCGGGTTCAGGGGATATTGGACGACGACGACATTGGGGCCGAAGTGATCGCGGGCTTGGAGGACCGTAGTGTCAAAGTCGGCTTTGTCCTGATCCAGTTTGTTGACAGCCAGCAACATAGGTGTCTTGAACCTTTCGGTATATTCCCAGATGAGATCCGTACCTACTTCCACCCCGAAATTGGCGTTGAGCAACAGGACCCCGGTGTCCGCCACACGCAGGGCCGACACCACCTCCCCCACGAAGTCGTCATAGCCGGGCGTATCCAGTATATTGATCTTATAGCCCCGCCACTGGGTATGGAGAAGCTTGGAAAAGATGGAGTTACCCCGTTGTTGTTCCAGCTCGTAGAAATCGCTGACGGTATTTTTTTCCTCGATGGAACCGCGGCGGGTGATGAGTCCTGCTTCGAAGAGCATGCATTCGGCGAGGGTAGTCTTGCCGGAGCCGGCATGGCCTAACAGGACTATGTTCTTGACGTGAGAGGTGTCGAAGCTAGTCATGGCAAGCGAATTTCCTATTAAGTTACGGAAAGATGAGACTAGGCGGAAATTTTTATGGCCGTTCAGGGCGCTGCCTTATTGTCTTACATTTTGTCAGGCGAGTGTGATCCTGTCAGGCCTTGTTTTGGGCAGGTATTGACAATCAATATAATATGCGCATAATGAAAATCGGGAGGGCTTTTTGCCATATACAGGAAAAAAAGAAGGAAATTAAATATGTCAGAAACATGGAACAAAAGAGAACGTGAAAGAAACAAGCAACAAAAAAAGAAAGAAAAACTTGAAAAAAGAAAAGAGCGTAAAGAGATGAACAAAGGCAGGCATGATCTCAACAGCATGCTGGCGTATGTCGATGAGAATGGGAACCTTTCTTCCAAACCAATCGATCCAAGGAATAAGGTCTCCATCAATGTGGAGGACATCGATATAAGCGTACCCAAACAAAAAGAGACCGATCAGGCAGACATGGTCCACACAGGCATCGTCACGTTCTTCAACAATGACAAAGGCTATGGCTTTATCAAAGACCTGGCTACACAGGAAAGTGTCTTCGTACACGTAAGTTCTTTGGAAGAGGCGGTGAAGGAAAACAATAAGGTTAGTTTCAGGATCGAAATAGGCCCCAGGGGATCCAACGCCATCCATGTAAAGATGGTGAGGGCTTAGGAGAAGATATTTAACACAAATCAATTGGAAATTTTATGAACAAGCAAAAAGCAATTTTAGCAGGCGGGTGTTTTTGGGGAGTAGAAGAGCTTATACGCAGTCTGCCCGGTGTCATTTCCACGGTGGTCGGCTATACAGGTGGAGATGTGCCAAATGCGACGTATCGCAACCATGGTACACATGCGGAGGGTATCCAGATCGAATTTGATGCGGATGTGCTGCCGTACCGGAAGCTACTGGAATTCTTTTTCCAGATCCATGACCCGACCACAAGGAACAGGCAGGGCAATGATGTGGGGACATCCTACCGGAGCGCCATCTTTTATCTTAACGATGAACAGAGGGAAGTAGCTAAGGAGCTGATCGCTGAAATGACGGCATCGCGCATATGGCCGGGACCCATTGTCACGGAGGTTGTGCCTGCCGGGCCATTCTGGAACGCGGAAGAGGAGCACCAGGATTATCTGCAGAAGCATCCTTATGGATACACCTGTCATTATATACGGCCGGACTGGACATTATCGGAGGTAAGCAAGGGGTCATGACCGGGTGTGGCCGGCCGGTCAGCCCCGATAGGAAAGGGACTGTTGCCGATGGGTAATTACCCCGGGGGTATGGACATCGATAAACAAGACAATCTTTATGTCGCGGACATCAATAACAACCGTATCCGGAATATAACTTTTCAGTAAAGAGAAGATATCGTTTTTCTGCGTAAAGCCGGCTCAGGGTTTCTCTTGTGACCCCCAGAGAGGCGGTAATGAAATGTTCGAACTGTTCATCCGTCAACGTGGCTGTCCTTGCAATGTGCTCTTTTAAGATGTCCCGGGATTCCATAAATTCCAATTTACAAAAAGATATCCGCCTGCACAACCTTGAGAAGATCGTGAGGCGGACACATCGAATTTCTATTTGACCGGCAGTACTTAGAAATTTGACAGGACCTTGCCTGTTTTTGTAAATTGTTTTTTTGTGATGGCAGTGATCTCCTTGGTAACCGTTGCGGGAATAAGGACCACTTTGTACCGTGCATCGGGTACGTTGAAACTCTCGATACCGTCTCTTCCATCTGTTGCCGCCGCGAAGCCCACCGGATAATAGTTCACGTTGGCCAGGGGCGTAAAATAGAATTCCACCATCATGGTTTTTTCACCGGTGACATATGACCAGTTGTAGTTGACACGGGTCTCGCTGGCATCATATCCGGGAATGATGTATGGAATGGTCAGCCATTGATCGGTATTTTCAACCAGGTCGGGCGTAAAGCTCACGATCACCATGCCATGATCCAGGATGTCCCGTGAAAGGTCCGGTATCCAGCGTTTAAAATACTTGGCGGGATAGGAGGTATAGCTCTGGTTGCCGCTGCCTTCAGCGATGACATTTATACCTGTCATCCAGTCCTGCGTATAGATGGTGAATGTATCTACCAGGGTAGTCGCGGCGGCATCGCCGGGGGCGCCGGGTTCACCTGCGGCGCCCTGTGCGCCTACGAGGGATACGGGAGAGCCCCAGCCCGAAGATGTCTTGGGACCGTAGAGGGCAGTTACCTTTGTGTCCAGGTAAAAGTCCCCGATATTGCCCAGCGAAATGTCAGGAGCGCCTTCACCGCTGAGGATCGTGTTGCCATTGGTACCGTTGGCGCCATTCGTGCCATTGGTACCGTTGGTCCCATTCGTACCTGCGGCGCCGGTTGCACCCGTGGCCCCGGCGGGACCTACATCGCCTTTTTTACAGGAGGTAAAGAAAAGAGAAGAGACAGCAATGCTCAGAAAAAGTCCGAAGAGGACTTTTGTGTTCTTTTGGTTTTTCATTTGATCTTTCAATGTTTTTAAAGGGTCAGAAGAAATTCGACAGGGCGAAAGTAAGTTGGCACGAACGCTTTTGATCAAGTTTACAGTTAGTTACAAAATTTTTAGGGGTAAATACTCAAGGTTTGGCATAAGATAACGATGAATGTTGCTCGGACATGGAGCTTTACAACAAACTAAATTTGAGCTTTAGAGCAAAACATCTCCTGTTGACCGGCCATACCTTTGTCCTGTAAAATATACTACAATGGAAAAAGTCGTCTTAATTACAGGAGCCTCATCCGGCATGGGCAAGGTCATGGCGCAGCTGCTTGCTGAAAAAGGTTTTAAGGTATATGCCGTGGCCAGGCGCATGGAAAAGATGCAGGACCTTGCAAAGGCGGGTATAAATGTATTCTCCATGGACGTTACCGATGAGAGCAGCATGGAGAGCGGGGTGAAAAAGGTCCTGTCAAATGAAGGGCGCATCGATGTGCTGATCAACAACGCCGGCATCATG
>DASZVM010000026.1:0-1966 GCA_035547295.1 Puia sp.
TGGCTGTCAACTATCACCATGCATTCGGGGAAGTGACCGTGGGTGTAGGCGGCAATATTTCATTCATAAAAAATGAAGTGCTGGAAGTGCCGACGGCGGATCATATCATCCATGGCGCAACCAACGTGCTGTCCTCTACCACCGAGGAGTTCTACCGCATCGAGCCGGGACATCCCGTGGGCTATTTCTGGGGGTACAGGACCAATGGTATCTTCCAGGACCAGGCAGCCGTGGCTGATTACACCGGCAAGCAGGGATTGATCCAGCCGGGTGCCGTACCGGGTGACGTAAGGTTCGTGGACCTCAATGGGGACGGTATCATCGACGCAAAGGACAAGACCCAGATAGGCAGCCCGCTGCCGACGCAGACCTTTGGCATCACGCTGACGGCGGCTTATAAAGCCTTTGATCTTTCCATCCTGATGAGCGGTGTCAGCGGCAACCAGATCGTGGATGGTGTAAGAGCTACCGACCGCTATTATAACAATTATACCACAGCGATCTTTGGCCGCTGGCATGGTGCGGGCACGTCCAACGCGCTGCCCCGCGTCACGCTCGGTGATGAGCCGAATAAGAACTGGGGCCGTATTTCCGACCTCTATCTCCACAACGGCGCATTCCTCCGGGTGAAGAGCGTGAACATCGGTTATGATCTTAAAAAGGATTTGCTGAAAAACCTGCCCTTCCGGCAATTGCGGCTCTATGCATCCGGGTTGAACCTCTGGACATTTACCCATTACAGGGGCATCGATCCCGAGGTAGGATATGGCAATACCGAGGCAGACAACAGCAATTGGTCTTCGGGTATCGATCTGGGATACTATCCACAACCGAGGACGTTGATGGTAGGACTGAATGTCGGGTTCTAACTTAAACCGAAAAATTTTTATAAAGTGAAAAAGATACTTTTAATCATACTGATAGCTGCGATGACAAGCTCTTGCAGCAAGAGCTTCCTGGAAAAGCAGCCTGTCGACCAAAAGACGGAAGAGAATTTCTATAAGACGCCGGACGATGCCTTCCAGGCCCTGGTGGCGGCTTACAGCATGCTGGATGTTTCCGGCTTCGGCAATATCTGGCTCAGCTCCGAGATCACTTCCGACGATTGTTTTGGCGGCGGCGGTAATGCCGACAATGGTCCAAAACAATGGGACCAGTTCACGAAATACAACGATCTCAATGCGGATGCCTGGAAGAAATATTACCAGGGGATCTACCGGGCCAATGTATTCCTGGACAAGATCGACGGCATCGACTTTGGCGCCAATACGGCGCTGAAGGACCGATACACCGGCGAAGCGCATTTTTTAAGGGCTTATTTTTATTTCGACCTGGTCCGGATGTTCGGGCATGTGCCCTTGCTGACGAAGCCCATCGAAGGCGCCAACTATTATGTATCCCAGGCTAACCCGGACAGTATTTACATGCTGATAGGACAGGACCTCAAAGAGGCGACGACCAGGCTGTCTGCTTCTGCCGTCAAATTCAGCGATGTTTCCCCCACCGACTATGGCCATGCCACCAAATGGGCCGCGGAAGCCCTGCTGGGCAGGGTCTTTTTGTATTACACCGGATATTATAAAAAGCCCGACCTTGCAGGCGTAGCTACCAAACAGGATGCCATCGCCGCGATAAAAGATGTCATCGACAACAGCGGTTATGGACTGGTGCCCAACTATGCCAGTCTCTGGCGCAGCAGTGCGATCACGGAAGGGGTCAGCTTTGCCGGTCAGAACAACCAGGAAGGAGTTTTTGTCATTCAATATTCTCCGCTGGGACAAAAGAACTGGAGCCAGCAGAATGGCAACAGGGTGCAGGTGCTGATCGCCCTGCGCGGCACGGTGCCGGCCCCTTATTACAAGGGATGGGGTTTTGCTCCTATTACGCCCTCTCTGATCGATGCTTATGAAGCGGCTGACAGCGTCCGTAAACATTCCTCCTTTATCTCTGTGGAGGACGAGGCGTT
>DASZVM010000027.1:0-2856 GCA_035547295.1 Puia sp.
ACGCAGACCTGGACAACGACGGCGACCTGGACCTGGTCATCAATAACATCGATCGCGAGGCTTTTGTATTTATCAACAATACCATCCAAAAGGGGCAGCCTGCCGGAGCGCATTTTCTTTCCATCGATCTGCGGGGGGATCCTTTAAACCCACATGGATTTGGGGCTAAGGTCATGGTCTATGCAGGAGGGCGGCTGCAAATGCAGGAGCAAAATCCTGTCCGGGGTTATTTCTCTTCGGTAGATCAACGCCTGCTTTTTGGATTGGGTAAGTCGACGGTCGTGGATAGCATCGTGACCGACTGGCCCGGAGGTTTCAGGCAGGTGGTGCGAGAGGTAAGGGCTGATACAGTTTTGCAGATTGACCGCCGGAACGCCAGTGAATCCATGGTGGAAGTCAATAAACCGCCTGGCATGGTGCGGGACGTTACTACCGAGGTAAAAGCGCTCTACAAACATCTGGAAGCGCCTTTTAATGACTATACCATACAACGGCTGCTGCCCCAAAAATTCTCTCAGATGGGCCCCTTCCTGGCCACGGGTGACATCGATGGCGACGGACTACAGGATTTCTTTGTGGGAGGCGGTTTCAACTCCTCCGGCCAATGCTTCCTTCAACAGCATGACGGGACCTTCAGCTCCTATAAGCTTTGCGACACGATAAAAATGCAGGAAGATGAGGACTGCGCCTTGTTCGATGCGGACGGTGACGGCGACCTCGATCTCTTCGTCACGTGCGGGGACACCCGCTTTGAAGCAGGCTCTCCGTGGTATATCCCCCGTCTTTATCTGAACGATGGAAAAGGAGGGTTTTCTTTACAGGCGGGAGCTGTTCCGGCGGATGTGAGGACCATTGCCGGTTGTGTAAGTATCGGGGACTATGATGGAGATGGGGATATGGATATATTTATCGGCGGAAGAGTTTCTTCCGTTTATCCGACGGCCCCGCGTAGCTATATTCTTCGTAATGACCACGGTATTTTTACGGATGTGACGGCTTCTGTCTGTCCTGCGCTTGAGAAACCAGGGATGGTCACCGCGGCCATCTGGGTTGATCTGGATTGGACAACCAGGAACTCACCCCGGCATGTCAACACCTTCCCCGACCTCCTCATTGCGGGAGAGTGGATGCCCATACGCTTTTTTCATAATGAAGGAGGACGTCTGCGCGAGGTCACTGATGCCACCGGTCTTACCAATAACAGCGGCATGTGGAGAAGCCTCGCCGCGGCCGACATCGATAATGACGGCGACCCTGATATCGTGGCAGGCAACCTGGGGCTGAACTGTGACTACGAAGCAGACAGCACGATGCCGATGCAGCTTTTTGCAAAAGACCTGGACGGCAACGGCAGCATAGAAGCCATCCCATTCTATTATTTAAAAGACCCCAGGGGGAAAAAACGCCTGTATCCGGCCGTCAACAGATCACAGCTGGCAAAACAATTACCGGCTATTAAAAAACGGTTCCTGTATAATAAGGATTTTGCGCTCGCGGATGTCGATGCCATCTTCAAAGGGTGGTCCCGGGAAGGCATGTTATCCCTTACCTGTACGGAGACCAGGAGCTGCTGGTTTGAGAACAAGGGTCATGGGAAATATGTAAAACATCCCCTCCCGGCCGAAGCCCAGTTTGCTCCCGTCAACGCTATTCTCTGTGACGACCTGGACCATGACGGATACATGGACATGCTGCTTGCAGGGAATGAATATCAGACGGAAGTTATGACAGGAAGATATGATGCGTCTTATGGATGTTGGCTAAAGGGTGGCAGGGGCGGTCATTTTACCGTGCTGTCACCTGCATCTACAGGCTTTGTGCTAAAAGGCGACGTACGGGACATGACATTCCTGCCTTCCGCCACGGGCGCCAGGCTCGTCGTAGCCACTGTCAATGGGGATTCGCTTCGTGTATTTCAGATTAAGTAAACCGCATCTCAATTCCATATTGCTTCATTTTGCCAATTGGCTGTGAACCCTAAAAGGCCAGGCTCTAAGCCACTATTCTTAAGACGCGCCAATTGCTCATCAATTGTCAGCACCGGGTAGTCTCTTTTTATTTTCCAAATTAATTATTTTGCCCTTTTAAATAATTTGGTTGTCAATTTGTTATCAATAAATTAAATAAACATCTCCCATCAACCCCGCCTCCAGCAACTTCCCCTCCAATCGATAAGGAGCCGTCGTCCACGTAATACGCCGATCCACAGGCAGCCGGTGATCCCCCGTCAGCCGGTTAGCCCACGTATTCGTCACCGAGATCTCCAGACGGTTGGCCCCACGCCGCAACGCCTTTGTAACCTCCACCCGGTAAGGCGCCGTCCAGGCAACGCCGCAATCGATGCCATTCAATCTCACAGCCGCAATATCCGCCACCCGGCCCAGGTCAAGCCAAAACCGTCCCTTGCCCCCATCCCAATCAAAAGCTTTACTATACACGGCAGTCCCGGAATAGTATCGTATAGCCGTATCCGTTTGCTTGCTCCAATCCGGCAACGTATCAAATGTCACCGGCCCTGCAGGTCCTCCCAACGCCGGATCAAACTGCACCGTCCAGGGCCCTTTCAGCACCCGCTTCACCTCCTCCTTCTTTGAAACCGCCGTCTTTACAGGCTCACCAGCCCGCCGCAGTACAATAAATATCGACCCATTCGCCGGGAGCGTAACAGGCACCAACGTCCGTCCGTCATGTACTTTCCAGCCGGATGCCGGTGTGATCTCTCCTGTCACGGCATCCCATAATTGAGGTGTAAGGCCATTTACCCTTAGTGAAACGTCCAGCGAGCGTGTCTCGTCCAGCTGATTGGATACAAAGTAAATATCTAATCCCGGCGCTTTCCTGTGCGTATAGGCGATG
>DASZVM010000028.1:0-4291 GCA_035547295.1 Puia sp.
CATCGCCCTCAAAAGAGTAGTAGGCGCCTATGTCATTGTGCTGCTGGATCAGGACAACCCCGACACCATCATCGCCGCCCGGAAAGGCAGCCCCCTGGTCATCGGCATCGGCAAAGGCGAACATTTTCTCGCTTCCGACGCATCCCCCATCATCGAATACACAAAAGAGGTGGTTTACGTCAATGACTATGAGCTGGCTATTCTCAAGGCCGATGAGCTGATATTAAAGAACCTGGGCAACGAAAAACTGACCCCCTACATCCAAAAGCTGGACCTGGAGCTGGCCGCCATCGAAAAAGGCGGTTACGATCATTTCATGATCAAGGAGATCTTCGAACAGCCCGACACCATCTTCGACTGTCTTCGCGGCCGTCTGGACATATCCAGGGGCACCATCACCATGGCCGGTATACAGAATAATATAGACAAGCTCGTCAATGCCAACCGCATTATCATGATCGCCTGCGGCACCAGCTGGCATGCAGCGCTTTTGGCGGAATATATCTTCGAAGAGCTTTGCCGCATCCCCGTGGAAGTGGAATATGCCTCTGAATTCCGTTACCGCAACCCCGTCATTCACCCCGGAGATGTCATCATCGCCGTATCACAGAGCGGTGAGACGGCCGACACCATCGTCGCCATCGAAAAAGCAAAAGAGAATGGGGCGTTCATCATGGGAGTGGTCAACGTGGTAGGCTCCTCCATCGCCCGTATCTCCCACGCCGGCGCCTATACGCATGCCGGTCCCGAGATCGGGGTAGCCAGCACCAAGGCCTTCACAGCCCAGGTGACAGTGCTGACCATGATAGCCCTGAAGATCGCCAGGGAAAAAGGCACCATCGACCAAAGCCGCTATATCCATCTGCTGGAAGAACTTCACGCCATACCCGAAAAAGTAAAAGAAGTGCTGAAGCTGAGCACCTCCATCAAAAAGCTGGCGGAAAAATATAAGGAAGCAAAAGACACCCTTTACCTGGGCCGCGGATATAATTTCCCTATCGCCCTGGAAGGCGCCCTCAAGCTGAAAGAGATCTCCTATATCCATGCAGAAGGCTATCCCGCCGCGGAAATGAAGCACGGTCCTATCGCCCTTGTCGATGAGAACCTCCCCGTAGTGTTCGTAGCCACCCGGGATTCCTATTACGAAAAGATCGTCAGCAATATCCAGGAGATCAAAGCGAGAAAAGGAAAGGTGATAGCCGTCATCAGCAAGGGAGATGATATCATCAGTAAAATGTCCGACGATACCATGATCGTTCCCGAAGCCGACGAAATAGTGGCTCCCCTGCTTAGCGTCATCCCTTTACAGCTGCTCGCCTATTATATCGGCGTCGCCAAAGGATATGACGTAGATAAACCCAGGAACCTGGCCAAAAGCGTCACAGTGGAATAACAAGTTACCGCTAATCCATTTGTAATGAACGAGATCAAAAAGAGCCCTATCGATTCCTTAGGGTATGACTTCATCGATAGCCGCTATCTTCCAGAAGGAAAGGATGAATATTACCTGCGGTATCTCCAAAAAGGCAAGGACGCCCGTTTCCGGCAGCTGACTGCTTATGAGATAGAAGTGCTGGTACGCAACCGCAACACCTCTTCCAACTGGAATGACATACTGGTATCCGATGCGTTTACCCCGGAGCTGGTGCAGAACTGCAAGTTCTTCGGACTCGTGCGCATAGGCAGGCTTGATCCTTATTACCTGGAATTCCACAATTTGCGCAGACCCGTCGGCCTCTACAACAGCACCATCATCAGCTGCGATCTGGGAGACAACGTCTGCGTCGACAACACCAACTACCTGTCCCATTACATCGTGGGCAACGACGTGATGATCGTCAATACCAATGAGCTTGCGACCACCGATTATGCCAAGTTCGGCAATGGCATCCTCAAGGAAGGAGAGTCGGAATCCATCCGCATCTGGCTGGAAGTATGCAATGAGAACGGCGGACGCAGCATCATCCCTTTCAACGGCATGCTGCCCGGAGATGCCTGGCTATGGAGCCGCTACCGCGACGATCAGCCCCTGCAGGAGAAATTCAAAGAGTTCACCGAAAAAAGCTTCGATCACAGAAGGGGTTATTACGGCAAGATCGGGGACCGCACCGTCATCAAGAACTGTAAGATCATAAAGGACGTATGGATAGGCAGCGATGCCTATCTGAAAGGCGCCAACAAGATAAAGAACGTCACTATCAACTCCTCCGCCAGGGCCAAGTCCCAGATAGGGGAAGGATGTGAGCTGGTAAATGGCATCGTAGGTTATGGCTGTCGCATATTCTATGGCGTAAAAGCCGTGCGTTTTGTCATGGCCTCCCATTCTCAATTGAAGTATGGGGCACGCCTGATCAACTCCTACCTGGGCAATAATGCCACCATTTCCTGCTGCGAGGTTTTGAACTCGCTTATCTTTCCCGCGCACGAGCAGCACCATAACAATTCTTTCTTATGCGCGGCGCTGGTAATGGGACAAAGCAATATGGCAGCCGGAGCCACCATCGGCTCCAACCATAACTCCAGGAGCCCTGACGGCGAGATCATTGCCGGACGCGGGTTCTGGCCGGGACTTTGCGTGAGCCTGAAACACAATTCCCGCTTTGCATCCTTTTCCATCCTTGCCAAGGGCGACTATCCCGCGGAGCTGGATATCCCTCTCCCGTTTGCGCTCATCAGCAATGACGCCGGCAAGGATGAGCTGGTAGTGATGCCCGCATACTGGTTCCTCCATAACATGTATGCCCTCGCCCGCAATTCCTGGAAATACCCCGACAGGGACAAACGTATCGATAAGACCCAGCTGTTGGAATTCGACTTCATGGCCCCGGATACCGTAGGCGAGATCCTGGAAGCCCTTCCGCTCCTGCAGCGCTTCACCGCAAAAGCCTGGCTGCGGCAGACCGCCAGATCAAAAAAGCACAGCGATGAGGAATTGCTGAGCCTGGGCCGTCAGCTGCTGGAAGGCCCCGCCGAAACAATAGACCAGCTGGAGATACTGGCGGATGGCTTCGAGAATGGAGACAGAAATGTCCGGCTGGTAAAAGTACACCAGGCCTATCATCTCTTTAAGGAATTGATCACCTGGTATGCCGCCACGCGACTGACCATCCATATTCGCGGGAACAACATCACAAGCTTTGAAGATCTGTTGGAAACGCTCCCCGCCAACCTCACTGTTGGCCGGTGGATCAATGCAGGCGGGCAGCTCATACGGGAGTCCGAGCTGCAAAGGCTGATCCAGCAGATCAAAGGCGGGAAAGTAAAAGATTGGCGGCAGGTGCATCAGTTCTATACCACCCAGGGAGAGAATTATTCCAGGGATAAATTACAGCATGCCCTGGCAGCCCTCAAACAGGTGCATGGGACCCACCTCCGCAAGGACGGTAAGCCCGCGCTCAAAGAGGTCCTTCTTCAGGGAGTCGCTACAAAAGAGTGGATGACGGCCGGTATCTACACCTCCCGTGCAAAGGACTATACCAATCCTTTCCGTCAGATGGTCTACAGCTCGAAGGAGGAAATGAATGTCGTTGTCGGTTCACTGCAGGACAACAGCTTTATCCGGCAGGAAAAGCTCGCGCTGAAAAACCACAAAAAGGCAACGGAAGACATCATCCAAAAATTCAAATTGTGATCCCGGCCTATTTCTTCCGGAAGAACAACCTCACCGGCACCCCTTTGAAGTTGAAGTTTTCCCTCAACTTATTCTCCAGGTAGTTCTTATAAGGCTGTTTGACATCCTCGGGGAAATTGCAGAAGAACGCGAACGAGGGCACCAGCGTGGGTAGTTGGGTAATATATTTGATCTTCAGCGGATGTCCCCTGACGACAGGGGCGTGATAGGATTCCACCGCTTTCAGCATCACATCGTTCAGCTCGGCCGTAGGCACTTTGCGCTGTCTGTTCTCATACACTTCCAGGGCAGCTTCGATAGCGCGGAATATCCTGGTCTTCTCCGTGACGGAAATAAAAATGATGGGAAGGTCCGTAAAAGGGGCCAGCCTGTCCTTCAATTGCTTTTCATATTCCTTTGCCGTATTCGTCTCCTTTTGCACCAGGTCCCATTTATTCACCAGGATGACGATACCCTTTCCTTTTTTTACAGCCAGGCTGAAAATATTCAGGTCCTGCGCAGTGATCCCTTTCGAAGCATCCAGCAGCAGCATGCATACGTCCGCCTCATCCATCGCCTTGATGGCCCTTATCACGGAGTAGAACTCCAGATCTTCATGCACCTTGGTCTTGCGGCGTATACCCGCCGTATCGATAAGGACAAAATCTTTTTGGAATAAAT
>DASZVM010000029.1:0-2422 GCA_035547295.1 Puia sp.
TTCTTAAACCTGCCCATGACAGCCTTTACATATTTCTCCAGCCGGGGATGCGTGCGTTCGTCGATGACAAGGCTGTGCCCCGGGCTGGGCGACCAGGCCCAGGCATACCAGCCCCGCAGGGGCTCCGGCTGCTTGCCCACAACAGGATCAGGGTAAATACCAAAATTGCAGTCGTCAAAAAGAGCGGGGACAAACTTTATCCCATGCTTAGCCACAGGGTCGAAGCTCGTCTTATCCCACATCGCGGTATAGTTGATCGCATAGGCAGGGATATGTGGGTTATAATATTAAGGGATTCAGGTCGGATGCGGCCAGGCTTCCGGGCAGCAGCCCCCGCAGCCAGCGATTGCGGTCGTTTTCCTGGTGTGTATTGAAGGGTTGGGTGACCCGTGCTCCATCGGCAAAATAAATGATGGTCATCACTTCACGGGTAACCGCAGACCGGTTGGCCGGCGCCGAATGCAACGTACATCCATAATGCCAGGTGGCATCACCTGCTGCCATATGTTTAGCACGGTTCACGGCATAACCTTTTCCGGCTATATATTTTTCCAGCAGCGTTTCGGATTCATCCGAAATGGCGATATTTCCTATCAGCCCATCCTTATGCGATCCGGATGCAAAAGTAAGCATACCCATGTCCTCATCGATGTCGATCAGGGGCATCCACATGGTCACCGTATCTTCCGTGTCCAGCGGCCAGTAGTATTGATCCTGATGCCAGGGGGTAAGCCCTCCGCCCGCTTCTTTATACAACGCCTGGTCATGATACAAACGGACATTACGGGCCCCCAGCAACCGCGCGGCTATATGGGCAAATCGTCTGGCCAGCGTGAATTGCCGTACACCCGCATCTGCTTCCCAGAGGTTCATGGTCTGCAGGAAGGCCCGGCCATAAGTGTCCCTGTCTTCCATCCGCCGCTGTTCCGTATTGTTGGCATAGGCGGCCTTGTGGATGACCTCCCTCCACGCGGCTGTTTCAGGGGATGGCAAAAGACCCTTTGTCAGCAAATGACCGTTGGTACGGAATTCCCGGACTGCCTGATCCCCCATGACGACGGGATCATTTAAAGAGCTGATATGAGTGATGGACATGTGATAAAGATTTTACAGGACAAACCTCGGTGTCTTTCTCTGGAATGAATTGGCGGGAATTGTTTAATTTGTGGCAAAAATTGTCATTCTGTGCTATCTTCAGGGAGTATCCGGCAAAAAGATCGACATAAAAAAGCCGCTTTTGAATCTGTAAGGGTCTCTACCAGGCCTCCTTTCTTGTCAGGGAATTCGAGGAACCCCGCTTCCTTGCGCCCTATCATTTCCATCCGGAATATGAGCTGACCTGGATCGTCCGTGGCTGCGGAAAACGTTATGTAGGTGCCCATATGTGCGATTATTTCCCCTGAAAAGGTTCGTCCTTTTTCTGGAAATAATGCATGAGCTGGCTGCCTGGCAGGACTTTGCGCAGCTGGATCTTCAGGAGCCCTCGCTCCATCTCTCGGCCGCGGAAAAAGAAAGGATGAGCCTGGTCACGGCCTATATCGTGGATAATTTCTCCAACCAGCTATCGCTTGCAGAGGCTGCCGGCAGGGCAAATATGACCTATCATGCTTTTTGCAAATATTTTAAAAAAGCATACCGGATGACTTTTATGGAGGCAGTTACAGGCTACAGGGTTGATTTTGCCATGAGACAGCTGGCCTATACAGACAAGCCGGTCTCCCGGATCGCGTTCGACAGCGGGTTTAATGATATCTCCAATTTTCATAAAACTTTCAAGTCCCGTATGGGAATGAGTCCGCTGCATTACCGGAAGCAGTTCAAATCTCCTGTTCACAGTATCTTTACAAACGAATAATCGATGCCTATGCCTGCCGGATTCTACCAGCTCGTCGCCAATAACCCTCAGGGACACCCGATAGATATGTCGGCATACCAGGGAAAAGTTGTGCTTGTCGTGAACACTGCCACCCAGTGCGGTCTTACACCACAGTTTGAAGGCCTGGAAAAATTATACCAGGACTATAAGGACAAGGGTTTGATGATATTGGGGTTCCCCTGCAATCAGTTCGGGTCCCAGGAGCCGCTGGGCAACGATGTCATGGAAGAGACCTGTAAGATGGATCATGGGGTCACCTTCCCGTTGTTTGAAAAGATAGAGGTCAACGGTCCCGGCGCCCATCCTGTGTTCAAATATCTGAAAGCTAAACTTGGCGGGCTTTTCGGACGCAGGATCAAATGGAACTTTACCAAGTTCCTCATCGACAGGAACGGCAGACCTGTGAAAAGATTTGCTCCTATCACCAAGCCTGACGGGATCGAGCCATATATTAAGGAATTGCTATAATATTCGGCGATGGTTTTAAGTGAATTTTAATGAGACGGAATGCAACTATGGATAGAGTGGCCGGTCCAAAGGTAAAAC
>DASZVM010000030.1:0-3355 GCA_035547295.1 Puia sp.
GCAGGATTATAACGCTCAAACACCTCCTGTATCTTTTTCAGGGCAATGCCGGGGGAGATGTTGGGAGCGATCTTTATATTTACAAAATTACCCGGCTCCGGCAGCACAGAAAATACCGTTGGCCGAACAGGAAAATAGGGAGATTGCATGATCACGTCCTTTATCACTCCGATGACCGTATAATCCTTCTTCCCCCAACGGACGATCTCTCCTACCGGATCTTTTAATCCCATAGCCTTCACGGCCGCCTGGTTCAGGATGATCTTGCTGCTGTCGCCGGCGAAAGCCGTCGAGAAATCACGGCCGGCCACCAGTTCCCAGCCAATGGTCTTGCCATATCCGATGGTGGCGCTTACGACTGAAAAGCCCTGACGGTCCCGCGGGTCCTTGCCTTTCCACTCAAAATCATTATTCCCAACCCAGTTTTCCGTCAGCGGCCCTTGCGACTCTGAAACTTCTGTCACCATGCGGCCGGCCAGCAGCTCGTTGCGGGCAGCATCGTAGTTCTTGTAAATATCTCCGGTAGTCATCGGTATGGATAAAAGACCTTTACGATCGAATCCCACCGGTCTGTCCTTGGCATACTGTATCTGGCTAAAAACAATGACAGTACCGCCTGCCAGCAATACGGACACCGAGAACTGCACGACAACCAGTATCCTTCGCGGTAATGCCGCATACCGGCCTGCCCTGAACTCGCCTTTCAGCACTTTTACAGGCCGGAAGGAGGATAGATAAAAGGCCGGGTAAGACCCTGCGATGATCCCTGTCAGCAGGCTAAAGCCGACACCGATGATCCAAAACCAGGGATGGCCCCATAAAATGGTCATATTCTTTCCCGACAGCCGGTTGAACCAGGGCAGTGTGGTCTGGACAATCACCAGGGCGATAAGAAAGGCCAGCAAAGCTACCAGTGTGGACTCGCTGAGGAATTGAATGATCAGCTGGCGACGGACGGAACCGATGGCCTTCCGGATACCGACCTCCTTTGCCCTCTTCTCGCTGCGGGCCGTGCTGAGGTTCATAAAATTGATACAGGCCAGCAGTAAGACAAACACGCCGATGGCCCCAAAAAGCCGGACATATCTAATCTGTCCGTCCGTGTTCAGACCTTTGTCATCAAAATGATCATACAGGTGCCACCGGGACATAGGCCAGAGGAACAGCTGTGTCTTCCGGATGTCGGGATCGGGATCCAACTGTCTTCTTAAATTGCGGATCTCCCATGACACCTTTTCCATATCCATATGGGGCGCTACCTGCACCAGGACACCAAACGCATTGAAATTCCAGTTGTCTTTCCCATCTTTTACCCATTTCCATTCGGAAATAAAAAGGTCCCAGGGCAGGATAAAAGCGGCATCGCTCAACTCGCAATTTTTCGGTATATCTTCGTAAACACCTGTCACTTTCACCCCTACACGATTATCTATCATTACAGTCTTGCCCATCGGATCATCATCGCCAAAGAGGGACTTCGCCATTTTGTCTGAAAGGAGGATGGAATAAGGGTCCTGCAAACCCTTCCGGGTTCCTTTCTCCATCCGGAGCGTCAGCATGTCGGGCCCCTCTTTTCCCATAAAACCGCCATATTGAAAGAACTTCTTTTCGCCCGCGGATATATTGTGCTGGCCATTGCCGGAAAACATGGCGATATGCTGAAATTTGCTTCCGTAATAACGGTGGAGCGCTTCTCCCAATGGGGGAGGCATCGAGCTGTTTACAAAAGTCCCATTGTCACCTGTGCTGCGTTGCAGCACCTGAGCTATGTCCCGGTAGTTCCGGTGATATTTGTTAAAGGACAGCTCGTCCCAGACCCAGAGACCGATCAATAAAGTAACGGCCATGCCCATGGATAACCCCAGGATATTGATAACGGAGTAGACCCTGTTCTTTTGAAGGTTGCGTCCGGCGATCTTGATATAGCTGCTTAACATGGAAAGATGTTTTATTGACTGATCTTACGAATTAAAGCTGCGCGGTCTTCCTGTAAAAAGGTTTCCACGTCCCGGCTATCTTCCAAAGAATGCAGAACGGCAAGCCATCGGACGGCCTCTTCAGCCAGCGATCGGTTTTCCTGGCCGGCGGCGATCCACTGATCCCATTTGGCTATTTCATTTTCATCGGTGCGGTGATACCAGGCGAAAAAGCTCTCGTCCATCAGCAAATGTTCGACAGTGACATGATCCATTTTTAGAGAAGATAGGTCCGGACAAGAGGGTTAAAAATTATGCCGGGTATGTAAAATATTGGCTATCAAAATATAACGTCCAATTTAATATATGGGCATATGTCCGTTTATGATACATTGAGTGTGCGGTCAGTCCTTCTTGGGATGGGCTGCAGGCGCCACATCGATCTTTTGCTCCAGCCTTTCTAATCTCGCCTCTATGCTCATGAGCTTCTCCATAATTATTTCCTGGAAACTCGAAAGGTATTCTGAGATCAATGGCGGAGGACCTGCCGTATCGGGAGACCCATCCTCATGGTTAACTTTTTCGGGCGGCCCTGGGATATTCACAGCCAGCGTGGGTTCTGTGCTCGGTATAGACTCCCTGATCTTTTTTAGCAGGCGATCATATGCCTTGTGGAATTTTTTCAGGAAGTTATCGCTGATCGGCTTTTGTCCATTATAATAATCGGAGATGTTCCCTCTTCGCTCTTTCGTCTTCGCCTCGATCTCCGCCGTATAATGTCTCATGTGACCATAATGCATCAGATCGTCAACATCCTGCTTAAATTGCCGGTGCCTCTTAACATCCAAAGGCTTGGTCACTTTTATATGGGGGGATTTTGCTCGGGCCACGTTCCTGTTGATAATTTTATTCTACACTTGTTCTAAAAAAGACTATATTTACACTAAATACCAGCTTCAGCTATTGACCAGGATCTGAACTCACTTCCCTGATCATTAGCAGATGGCTCATTGTGAGGTAAATGTAGAATGGAGAGGCAAAAAGAACGAGGCTTAAAAAGCCCGCAAAATAAAAGCCGGCAGCGTCAACTGCCGGCCGGCCTGAAAAGGTCATCTAGCTGCTCTGCCAGACAATGCTGATAAGCACCAACGGGAAAAGCTTTGGAATTCTTAGACTGCATTTGATGTGGATGCTTTTAAGAATTCCGCTCCTGGTAGCTTGTTTGCATTTACGACAGACAATGCTCAATTTCATATTCATTATGGTTTTAGAGTAACCAGCAAGTGGTTACAGCATTTCGGATCCCGGTAATAGCCGGGATCTTTTATGCAAGGACATACTCCTAAGGCATATTAAATATGAAAAGAACAGCTAAATAGATTTTGTTGGGAATAGCAGGATAGCGCAAGAATAAAGACACTGCAATATAGGGGTTTTCT
>DASZVM010000031.1:0-3386 GCA_035547295.1 Puia sp.
TACGAGTATAAATTTGGCTTGAAACCCCGGGTACAATCCTCTTTCATAAGTCGTATCCCCTGGTTCAGGAATTTCGTGACCACGACCGCGTATTACCTGGTCGTGCCCATCCCTATTCCGTCCTCAGGCTCTTCACCGGATTGGCCATCGCCGACTTCATCGCCTGCACGCTGATAGTAGCCACCGCCGTGATAAGCGCCGCACCTGTCGCCATCGCAAACACCGTCCAGCTGATGCTGGTCCGGTAAGCAAAATCCTGCAGCCATTTATGCATCATCCACCAGGCCAGCGGCGAAGCCACCAGGATGGACAGTACCACCAGCTTCAGAAAATCTTTTGTCAACAGACCGAGTATGCCACCCACGCTGGCGCCAAGGACCTTGCGGATGCCGATCTCACGGGTACGTTGCTCCGCCATGAACATTGCCAGTCCCAACAGACCCAGACAAGCGATAAAAATGGCCAGCGAAGCAAACGATATAAATAGTTGCCCTGTCTGCTGCTCTGCCCGGTAGGTGTTATTGAAATCCTCATCCATAAAAGTATAGTTGAATGGCTGTGACGGCGCCATAGCCCTCCATTTATTCTCTATCTGCGCGATCAGCCCCGGCATATTCGCCGTAGCCGTCCTGATGGCTATCCGGCTGTTCTCCTTCCCCAGTCGTATGGCCAGCGGCGTTACCTGCTCACGCAGCGAATTGAAATTAAAATCCTTTATCACTCCTATCACATGCAGATGCGTGAGGTCCTTTGCAGGGAAATGGTCCAGGGAATAGAGGTCCTTATTCACCGCCTCACGGAAACCCAAAAGACGGGCAGCCGACTCGTTCAGGATGATCGCCGTCGAGTCGGTGGGAAAGTCCCGCGAGAAATTCCGGCCCTGCACCATCTGCATGCCCAGCGTAGGAATATAATTCTCATCCACCCTCCATATCTGCATGGAGGCCGCTTTGGAATCGTCCGTAGTCGGCACAGGGAATAAAGGATAGTCGGTACGCCAGCCGGCAGTGGGCAGATAGCCCGTCATCGTAGCACTCTCCGCCCCATTCATTTTCAGGACCTCTTCCCGGAAGGTCCCTGCCTGGCTACCCAATGCATTCGTATTTTGCAGCACCAGCATCTGCTCCCTCTTATAGCCGATGTTCTTGTTGCGTATATAGCTCAGCTGTTTGTAAATGACGATCGTCCCCACCATCAATATGACGGATATGGTGAACTGGAAGACCACAAGGGTGCTGCGCAACCAGCCACTCTTAAAACCCGCCGCTATAGGACTTCGTCGGAGCTGCTTTGACACGCTCCTCCTCGTTCGTAACCTTCGGTTCCCTCGGTTATCTTTTAACACCTGCGCGGGACGGAATGCTGAAAGAAAGAGGGCCGGATAGCTGCCTGCCAGGAATCCCACGATCACCGTCAGCGCCAGCAAGGCGGCCATCAGCCATGGCTGACCAAATAAACCAGGGCTCAGCTCCTTTGAGGCCAGCCGGTTAAACAACGGCAACAGCGTGATGGCAATAAGCACCGCCAGGATCAATGCGATAAAACATACCATCATGGACTCCATCAGGAACTGCCTGATCAGACTTTGCCGCGTAGAGCCCAGCACCTTTCTTACCCCCACTTCCTTAGCCCTTCCCGCGCTGCGCGCCGTCGACAGGTTCATAAAGTTGACGCATGCGATCAGCAGGATAAAGACTGCGATCGTGGAAAATATATACACATACTGGATATTCCCGTTGGCGCTCAATTCCGCCGTTTTGTCGGAATGCAGGTGGATATCCGTCAGGGGTGTCAATGTGTATTTTATAAAATTGCCGCTCCTGGTGAACTGGTCCATGTCAATGTGCATGACGGCCTGCGCTACAGGGACCTGGTATTTCTCCACCATCCCGGGGAAGCGGGCCTCCAGGTGCCGGGCATCCGCCCCTTTTTTCAGGACCACGTAGGTATTGAAGTTATTGCTGAGCCAGTCCCCGTCCTCCCAATGCTGGATGGACTTATTCATCGAAATAAAGAAATCATAGTTGAAATGGGATTGCTCCGGTATATTCCTGATCACCCCTGTTACCTTCAGGTTGACGCTGTCGTCGGCCACCAGGTATTTTCCCACTACATCGGTGGAATTAAAATACTTCATCGCCGCCCTTTCAGTGATCACCACCGACTTCGGCTCTGCCAGCGCATGGTCGGGATCACCCTGTATCATGGGAAGGGTAAAGACCTTGAAGAGGGTCGAGTCCGTATAGATCACCTTATCTTCCTGTATATTCTGGTTCCCTTTTCTCACCAGCATGCCGCCATACCCCCGGAAACGTACCTCCTGCTCCACTTCGGGATAATCCCTTTTCATCGCAGCCCCCATCGGCTCAGGCACTACCGCCAGTATAAAGTGATTGCCGGCGAACTTCAGGTCCCCATCCACCCGGTAGATCCTGTCCGCCTTTGCATTGTACCTGTCGTAGCTCAGCTCATCCTTTACGTATAGCAGGATCAGCAGACAGGTGGCCAGGCCGATGGCCAGACCGGATATATTGATAAAGGAGAAAGCCTTGTTGTTCCGCAGGTTCCTCCAGGCAATAAGAAAATAATTTTTAAGCATAGCCGGCAGTGTTTTCGAAATAAGTTGGAGTAAAAAAAATGCCGTGTTCATTAGCGCATCAGGATCAAAGAATTACACAAAATCTCACCCCGCCTTATGTGCGATTTTGATACACAACATGTATTGTTCCCGGCCAAAATAGCTTATAACCCCGCCAATTCTCCTGATCCACGAGAAAAGCCCAGGCAGTATTTTACGGCCGAAGACGCCACATATGAAAAATTTTACATTGCTTCTCCTGCTGCTTTCCGGGACCCTGGCCTCATTTGCCCAGACTACCGTCAATACTCTTTCCGACTTGCAGACCGCCATCGACAATGCTTCTGCCGGCGCAGTGATCATCCTTGCCAACGGCACTTACACCGCCGGTACGGCTATTACCATCGATAAACAGGGCACGGCCTCCCGGCCCATCACCATCAAAGCCCAGACCATCGGCGGAGCAGAGATCACCGGGACCGCGGGGTTCAGCATTGTAAGTCCTGCCTCGCACATCGTAATCGAGGGATTTAAATTTACACACAGCGCCTCCCGGGCCACCATGGCTGCCGGCACCAGCTTCTGCCGGTGGACCCGTTGTCTTTTTGAAACACCCGGTGACGGCGAGGACCTGCTCCTCAATGGCAACGACCATGAAGTGGATTACAATACCTTTCAGCATAAGAATGCGATGGGCCGGTTCATCGCCGTACGGGGTTCCGGCAGTCAGATAGCGCAGCGTCTTCATATCCACCACAACTATTTCCTGGACCAGCAGCCGCAGAAGGGGAATGGGGCCGAAACGCTG